>CALGBT010000775.1 GCA_937884235.1 uncultured Pseudomonadota bacterium | reverse complement strand
GGCCCGTCACGGCGAATGCTTCGTCGGGTCAGCCAGCAGAATCAGAACGTCCATGACGTTGGTGGCAGTTGCACCGGTAAGCAGCAAATCCCCGGACAACTGCAGGCAGTGGTAGGAGTCATTTGCCTGGAGCATCGACGCTAGATCGGCTCCGGCCAGTCGGATTCGAGTAGCGGTTCCTCCATCGACAAGCCCTCCCGCAGCATCGGTGGGTCCATCCGTACCGTCGGTGCCAGCCGCTAGGAGAACGGCCCCGGAGGCCCCCTCCATGACCCTGGCAGCAGCCACTGCCAACTCCTGACAACGTCCGCCCCGCCCCTGGCCCCGTACGGTCACGACCGTCTCCCCGCCATAGAGCCGACACGTGGGCACCGGGCAGTGGTTAGCCAAATGCACCAGGTCGCGCCCCAGTTGCTCTCCCACAACCCTCGCCTCTCCGGTCAATCGGGCAGTCACAATTTCGGTTTGGTAGCCGCGTTCTGTCGCTGCCGCCTGACAGGCACTCAGACACTCACGGTTCGAGGCCACCAGGACATTGTGGTAGGTGCAACCTGCGACCTTGCCGCACCGCATGTCACCGACAACATCGTGGCCAACCCGGGGGCTGGAGAGGAGCTGCTGCAGGTTTGGGGAGAGGGCCTCCCAGAGCCCTCTCTGTCGCAACTGGCCGGGTAGGTCAATGTTCTCTTCCGGTGGCACCGTCGGCCCCGAGGCGATCAGGTCCAGGGGGTCCCCCACCACATCCGAGAGAATGAGCGAGAGAAGCGTGCCAGCCCCGGCCACACTGAGCATCCCGCCCCCTTTGAGACGTGACAGCCGGCGGCGAACGTGGTTGAGCAGCTTAATCTCGACGCCGCCCTTGAGCAGGTCCTGGGTGACCCGCTGTTTCTCCTGCAAAGTGACGCCGTCGACAGGAGCCGGCAAGAGGGCAGACCCGCCTCCAGAGACAAGCACGATGGTCAGATCCCGCGCAGTCATTGACCGCAGTATGGACTCCACCGCGAGGGTCGCGGTGAGGCCTCGCTGGTCAGGCACGGGGTGTCCAGCCTCGAGGACTTTGACCTGCTGCGTGGGCGTGCGGCACCCGTCCTTGACCACGACACATCCTGCTTCCAGAGCCGGCCCGAGTACGGCTTCGACGCCGGCAGCCATGGCGGCTGCGGCCTTGCCCATGCCGACCACCCGGATGAGCCCCCCAGGAGGCCTTTCCCAGCGCCCAATGCTACCGTTGGGGAGAGTCCAACTGAGGGAGCCGTCAGACCAACTCAGGGTCCGCCGCACGACCCTTGCCGGGTCCACCGCTTCCAGGCCAGCCTGGAAGATGTCCTGGGCCACACCGCGCCGCGCTTCCACTCCCATGATTTCCTGGTGCCTCCAATCAGAGCTCAGGTGTCGGTGTAGCAAAGTGCGCGCTGCGGCGCAAGCGTCATGCGCAAAGCCACTTCATAGGGGTTGCTCCGGGGCCTGGGTTGCGCTATGTCTGAACGTTGACAAGTGAGGTGGAAGGCAATGGTTGGACGCTGGCTATCCGCAGTTTTGCGCTACCCGAAAACAGTGATTGTGCTGACTCTCCTTTTCGTCTTTGGCATGGGCGTGAATATTCGCCACGTAGAGATAGACCCGGCTATCAAGAGCCTGCTGCCAACCGATTTTTCTGAGTTGATTCGCCTGGAAGAATTTGAAGAGATGTTCGCGGCCTCTGAGATCCTGCTGGTAGCAGTCGAAGTGGACGACTTCCTGGCTCCGGAGACCCTGGCGAAGTTGTACATCCTGCAGGAGGAGCTAGAAGCTCAGCCACAGGTCGAACGAGTTCACTCCCTGCTCAAGATGAAGCATCTAGAGGCCCAGGAAAACAGTTTCAAGCCTCGTGACCTGCTGGATCCGGAGGACCCACCAGAGACGCCCGCAGAGCAGGAAGCTATCAAGGAATTGATCCGGCGCGACGAGATGTACGTAGGCAGCGTCATATCCGAGGACTTGCGAACTCTGGCTTTCGTGGTCATGCCAGAAAGCAAATTCGATGACCGTGCCATGGCTTTGTCCACTGCCGAAATCGCACATCGAAATTTCGGCGACAACGTCGTAGTGACCGGCTTGCCACCAACCAGAAACGCGGTGATGAGCGGCATGCAGGGGGATCTGCAGACATTCATGCCCCTTGGCATAGTGTTAATGATCATGTTGCTGGTAGTGAGTTTCCGTACCTGGCTGGGAGCGATCCTGCCCTTGCTGGTAGTGGTCATGAGCGTACTGTCAACCTTCGGGCTCATGGGGCTGGTGGGCGAGAAGGTGCGCATGGTTACGGTGATCATGCCGGTGATGCTCATTGCCATCGCCAATGACTATGGAATTCACCTGGTTGCCCATTATCTAGGTAGCGCCAAGGAACACAAGGGCACGCGCCGTGAGTTGATATACGGCGTGAGCCGGTCGCTGGGCGTCCCGATTATTGCCGCGGGGGCAACTACGGTGTTGGGTTTCTTAACCCTCACGACGCACGTTCTGCCGTCGGCGCGCACCGCCGGGCTGCTATCGGCCTTCGGTGTCATTATCGCCTTCGTCATGAGCCTCACCTTCATCCCGGCGATGCTGGTACTGCTAAAGCCGCCTGCGGGAGTGGCTGATGCGTTTTCCGGCAGCCTGATGAGCCGCTCACTGGCTCTCTTCAGTCGCTTCCTACGGCGCCACGGGCGGCTCACAGTGGCGGCCATCATGGTCCTAGGTCTGGGTGCGGTGGCGGGCCTGCCCAACCTCAATGTTGATACCGACCCGGTGCGCTACTTCCACAAGGAATCGGAAGTGCGGTTGGCGAATGACAAGGTCAATGACGTCTTTGGCGGCTCTTCCCAGATGAACATCCTGACCACCGGGGACATCAAGGAGCCGGATACACTGCGCAAGATG
Organism: uncultured Pseudomonadota bacterium; assembly: GCA_937884235.1. Taxonomy (GTDB): domain Bacteria; phylum Myxococcota_A; class UBA9042; order CAIXZC01; family CAIXZC01; genus CALGBT01. Next base: position 390 of record CALGBT010000775.1, on the reverse strand, counting down.
GCGGCCTTTGGCGAGTTCCTGGAGACCCTCCCCATGGTTTCTCGCACCCAGTCTCTGGCCGACATTGTCAAGCGCATGAACAGAGCCTTCCATAACGATGACCCCGCCTACGACCGGATTCCCGACAGCCGCGCTGCGGTAGCGCAGTTTCTGCTGGTCTACTCCTTCAGTGCGGACCTGTCAGATTTCGACCAGTTCGTCGACTTCGAGTTCAAGCATGCCCAGATCGCAGCCCGGGTCAACTCCACGAGTTCATCGGACATCAAGGCGCTCACTGAGCAAACCAACGCCTACATCGCCAGCAGCGGCACCGCAGATCTGTTCCCGGTGGTAACGGGGTTTGTGACCATCCTCGGGACCCTGGTGGACATGGTCGTATATGGGCAACTG
>CALGBT010000774.1 GCA_937884235.1 uncultured Pseudomonadota bacterium | reverse complement strand
GCTCTGTTCGAAGAAGGCCCGGTCATCGACCCCCCAGTCGTTACGGGCATATGCGTCCTTGAACCAGGTCCCGCCCACCGCCTGCTGGAAGCCAATGCCTTTGGCAAAACTGCCAATCCCCTGGAACTCGAGAGGGGCAGCTTGGGCAAACGCGGTTTGATATCCCGCCTCGGCAACTACCTTTGGCAAGCAGCGCCGCCCTCCCATACCCACCACCTTGTTCATGTGGGGCACGCCATTGCCCAGGTATGGGTAGTCGCCGCACAGCAGGGCGTAGAGCCCGCGATTGGTCTGCCGCTGGTTGGCCACGAATTGGGAGTAAACCAGGCCGGATTCAGCGATGGCATCCAGGGCCGGCGTGGCGATGGTATCGGGTCGTCCGTTAGCCGTTGCCACCGGTCCGATGTAGCCACCCGAGAAGCCTTCCAGCACCACCAGCAGAACGTTGGTGTCTGGGGCCGGCCTGGCGACTCGGCGTTGCCCTTTGAGGTCGGCATCAAAGCGCGCCGCAGGTGCTGCGAGCGGCCCTTTGCGCACGGCCGATTCAACGTTGACCGAGAGAAAGTTCTCTTGTCGCCAGAGGGGCGTTTCCACCGTTGTCGACCAGGAAATGCTCAGGGAGATCAACGGCAGGGCGATGGACATGGGCAGCCACCCATTCAACACTTCCCCCCGTCGGAGGCTCCAGATCGCCAGGCCCGCGGCAACGGGGAGGAGCCCCAGCCCCAACCAGGGCTGCGATATCGTGAGTACCGAGCCGGCGATGAAGGTCGGGTCAGCCATGTGATCGATGTAGCCCAGCAGCAAAGAGCCATCGAGGGCCGCAATCTGCTCGTAGTTCGCCCACCAGAGCAACGCATGGAGCACCGCCAGTACCACCGCCAGCGGCGCAAACAACCATGCCAGCAGCGCGGCAGCCGTCGCCAGGAGCATTACGGCACCGATGTCGGCCATCACTCCGACGCCATCGGCCACGCCCAGGGGCCCGGCATCCTGCCAGAGTAGCAGACCCCGCCAGACCAGCGCCGGCAGCAAGAAGGAAAGTACTAACAGTCCAGTGGACCCAAGGTGACGCATCTGACCTCCGCAAACACCAGTGACCTGGCAATGGGAACAATCATACCTCGGAAAGCACGGACGTGGCAAAACGCCACTGTTTCGGTATCGCGCCATCTGCCACTAGACAATCCCGGACCCGTTCTTAGCGTTGGCATCGTTGAAAACGAATGCAGCATCTATGCCTTCTTGAAGCCATGCGTCGCTGCTGTTTGATTAGTCAGGCACAGCTCGTCGTCAGCGCAAGGAAGGCCCCTACGGAGTGAAACGATGAAGACATATCTGCATAGCATTGTTGTCCTGATCGCGTTGGTCGCATCTTGTTCCAGTGGGGAGGCCACACTGAACGATAGTGCGAAGATTACTGCCGAGGTCTCTACCGCTGATGCGGTTGGCGGCATCGACATCAGGCAGACGGACGGCTCGCGGCTAGAGGATGACATCCTGGTCTTTGAAGACGTTGACGGGAGCGCCCAGGATTTCGTGCCCGACACCAGTTCGTGCAACGAGATTCCCTTCGGCTTCGGCTGCGGCTGTAGTGACAACACTGATTGTCAAAGTGGCTTCTGCGTGCCCAGCAGCCAGGGTTTCGTGTGCACCGAGGAGTGCCTGGAGGATTGCCCCGAGGGGTGGGAATGCAAAGGCTCCACGGGCTTTGGCGTTGATCTGATCTTCATTTGCCTGCCCGAGAGCAACTCCACGTGTCTTCCTTGTGACTCCGATGGCCAGTGCGGCACAGGGTTTGAGTGTGTTGACTTCGGCGATGGCAATTTCTGTACTCGTGAATGCGACAACGCCAACCAGTGCCCCGGGGATTTCTTCTGCGCTTCCCTGGGAGTCGGGGCGGGCATGGCGGCATACTGTCAGCCTCCGAGCGGCTCCTGCCTCTGCCTGTCAAAGCACTTCGGCCAACAGCGTCCTTGCGTTGCGGCCAATGGATTCGGCGCCTGCAACGGATACGAGACCTGTGACCCGGACGTCGGTTGGGTGGGGTGCAGCGCGCCCCAACCCATAGCCGAACTCTGCGACGGCAAGGATAACGATTGCGATGGCAGCTTCGACGAGTCGC
>CALGBT010000773.1 GCA_937884235.1 uncultured Pseudomonadota bacterium | reverse complement strand
CTACCCGGTCGGCAAGCCGCATTCTCTGTCAGCTACACAAGATCTCGCACCAACTAGCGAGGCCTCCGAACACTCTGCGCAGGTGACTGGGCCGACCAGCACTACCGTTTCGCCCACCACTTTCACCCCGGATCCTGTAGACCTGGTAAGTGCGAATGCTGCAATTGACTATGTTTCCATCCTGCCGGAAGGCGTCTGGCCGGATGTCGGTGGTAGGCTCCATTTCGATGGGTCACGTGTGCTCGTGAAGAAGGGGCGTCGAGAGAAACTCGTCTTCGACCTAGGGGATGTTCAAGCCCTGGCTCATAAGGGGAGGAAGTTGGTCGTCAGCACGGGAAAGACCTACTTTGTCATCGTTCCACAGTTTGGGACAAAGGCTGACCCAATGAAGGATGCTTTCGCAAAGCTCACCGGGAAGCCGCTGCCACCCAAGCCAGCGGGGATGCCCCGTGGTCGGGTGGTTAGAAATTCTATCATCGGCCTGGTCGTTACCGCCGTCGTCGTTGCGTCCATCATCAGGATTTTCGGCAAAGATCCGGTTGACCAGATGCGGAGAGAGCAACCAACCTCAACGATTCTGCCAGAGCCAGACCAAGCGGAGCACTCGCAGCTAGAGAAGAGCGACCGCTCAGGCGGGTCCCGTGAGGCGACGCCAGCTGAATTGGCGGCATGGAAAGGGAAGCAAGGATATCCAACGCAGCCCGCAGAGAAGAATGATGGTTTGCAACCACCTACGGGCACGGGACGTAGTGGCGGCAAAGATAACCATCAGACAGGAACAGTGGGAGTCTCCGATGTATCAGGAGCCTATCATCAGGCGTCTGACACGGCACTCCACGAGGCCGTCATGACCGGGAATCTCGCAGCCGTTCGGAGGCTGCTCCAAACCGGTGCCCAGGTAAATGCCGTCGGTGATTACGGCAATACGCCCCTCCAGGTTGCAGCAAGCTACTGTGACAGACATGAGATCGTTCTTCAGCTTCTCGCCGCCGGAGCCAACGCCAACGCCCAGGGCGATGGTGGTGATACTCCGCTCCACGTCGCGGCCGGGTCGGGGTGTTTGAGCATCGTGAAAACTCTCGTTGGTGCGGGTGCTAACGTCAACGCTACCAACGACGGCGACGAGACTCCACTACTTGAAGCAACGGCGGCTGTGAACGGAATGCAGTACAGCGGGAATCGTTCCACCACGGCCACCTGGATCCCCCCAGCACCGTCAAGTACCTGCGGTCAAGGGGGGCTGCCGAAGAACCATGAGGAACTCTGTATGTCCCACACCATTAACTCTCCTGGGGCCCGGATCCTGGACACCGACAACTGCTAGGCAACGACAACTACCACGGCAAAGACCCCGCCCTTGCCCTCGCCCGCCGTTTGCGGCATTGTGGGGACATGCGGGAGGATGTGACAATAATGAAACGAATGAAGGTCAGCGTATTGGTGAGGGTCGTCGCTGTGGTGGCCCTTTCCGTCACAGGGTTCAACCACGAGGCTCTCAGCAGCCCACCGAGTACTCAAGTGCCGGTGACCAGTTCACCCGCAACGAAATCTTCTGGCCTGAAGGGTAAGAAACTCTGGCTGAAGTCATGCAGGCATGCCTACAAAGTACTCCAGCCTCTATTTCCAAAAAAAGATGGGGAAACGAATTCGGCATGGAAGAAGCGTCTTGAAGAGGGAATACTAGACTGCCTAACAAGATACGAGAAGATGCCCGCAGAGCAATCTCATAGCCTAGCTCATTGCACACTAAGAGAGTCCGGTTTCGAGGGCGTACTTGGCTGCATGGGCATTGCTCCGGAATCGCTGGAGATGCGCGCCTTAAAGGCAGCGGCCAATGGTGCCCCTGGCCACAGCACGACTTCTGGCTCTTCAGTCAAATCGATGAAAGGTGCCCGAGTCTACGGAAATAGGTGGGAGGAGGCATGCAATCATGTCCTTGATGTCATGGCAGATGAGCGTTCCGAAAGGAGTGAGTCTGAGGCCGAGCTACTTCTGACAAAGTGCATTGAGACTCTCAAGTCCCAGTCGGAGGAAACTGCAAACCGCCATGCTCAGTGTTTGCTCGATGCCAAAGACTTAGATGCGATTCTCGCATGCGAGCATGTGAAACAATCGACCAATATCACGGGCAGCAACGTCGAGGCAAAGCCGAAGCAAGTTAACGAACCGCTCGCTTCACTGGCTAGCAGCCCTCAGGACAGTGCTCCCACCGGCCGACAAATCGAGCTTGTCGTTGACTGGAACACTCTCTCAGTCAGCGGTAGCCTTCCCGTTGCGACATGTAAGAACTACATGGACAAACAGCTTGCCAAGATCAGATGGTGCCTCCAGAAATCTAGTTCGGGCAAAATCGCGTTCCTGGGGAGCGGAGTGGGCGGGTTCACCATATCGACTGAGGGCGACGTAGCGAAACCCTTTTTCAACTTCACTGGGGGACCAGAGGATCAACAACTCCAAACTTGTATCGAGGAGAAGACCTCAACCTGGCGATTCCCCGGTCAGGATGAAGGTGATACGCAGGTGAGTTTCACAATGGCCTGGATGTTGTTCACGCCGACGAAGGACGATAAGGGGGGTGAAGTCGCCTCAGTACCTGAGGCGACGTGGACTGTTGACCCGTTTCTGGCCACGACCTCCGAAGGTGGGTTGGTAGTTTGGAATGGAAAGAAGCTGTTTCCGTTGGGTTCGGGGAAGGATGTCAGCTTGCTCGGGGTAACCTCAACAACGGCGGTTTTCAAGAAGGATGGTGGGCTGCACTCAGTGGACCTTCTAACCGGCAAATGGCTGACTCTGGCGAAGAAAGCGAAGCTGGTAGACTGTTACAATCATGAGGATGGATATCATCTGGTAGGCGATCAGCTTTTCTACATTACTGGCAGGGCCCTCAAACAAGTTAATGTCTTCACAGGCAAAACGAAGACTTTGAAAGCCACGCTATTCTCTCGACGTCGACCGGATTGCTGCTCGCTCGGTCACGACGCTGATAAGGGCACCATTAGCGTGGAAGTGGGGCTGGTCGAGTGGCTAGACCAACCAGGTATGGTTGACATCAGCAACAGCAAGACCTTTCAGTTAGCAGTCAAGTATGGTCCGACCACGCCAAAGCCATTTCCTCGCCCAACTTCTACGTGCCAATGGGAAGGTGCTATCATTGAGGGGCGGCCTACCTACGCGCTGATTAGGAGGAACAATAAGAT
>CALGBT010000772.1 GCA_937884235.1 uncultured Pseudomonadota bacterium | reverse complement strand
CAATATGCCAACCTTTCACAAACAGTGGGCGAGGCCCTTGAGGCCTTCGTCGGCGAAGTCCGAGAGGGCAAGTTCCCGGAAGAGAAGCACAGCTTCGACTAAACCGGCCACGAGGATTCCATGGAAAAGATTGAGACCATTGGTGCCATGCAACAGTTGGCCCGAAAATGGCTCTTGGAAGGTCATACCATTGCCGTCGTCCCGACCATGGGAGCGCTCCACCAGGGACATCTCTCCCTCATCGACCTGGCTCGGCAGCACGCCGACAAAGTTGTTGCTACCATCTTCGTCAACCCGACGCAGTTCGGACCCAATGAGGACTTCGACGGCTATCCGCGCAATTCCGAGGCCGATGAGCTGCAACTGCAAGCGCACCTCACCGACGCCCTCTTCATGCCCACATCCAAGGAAATGTACCCTGACGGGTTTGAAACCAGGGTCGAACTCACCCGGCTCCCATTGCACCTGTGTGGAATGCGACGGGAGGGACACTTCGTCGGCGTCACCACCGTGGTTCTCAAACTCTTCAACGCCGTCCAGCCGCAACTCGCGGTCTTTGGCGAGAAGGATTATCAGCAACTGATGATCGTGCGGAAGATGGTCCGGGATCTCAATCTCCCGGTAGAGATCATCGCCGGCCCCACCGTCCGCGCAGAAGACGGACTGGCCATGAGCTCACGCAACCGCTACCTCGACATCCATGAGCGCAAGGCCGCAATCTCTATCTATCAGGCTCTTGTACGGGCGCGCCAGCTTGTGAACAGCGGCACGGTCGATACTATCATCCTACGCCAGGCCATGACCGAAATCATCGAACAGGCAGGAGCCAACGTCGATTACGTGGCGGTCATCCACCCCGAGAGTCTGGAAGAACTGAACGTCGTTGGGGCCAAAGCGCACGCAGCTATTGCTGCCTTCGTAGGGCGAACCCGCCTCATCGACAACATTCGACTGAAGGACTAGGACTACCGTGCAAGGCGAGACTGAACACCTCCTCACCATCAGTGAAGCGACGGCGGGTAGTCGTCTCGACCGCTACCTTGCCACCGCCATCGAAGGTATCAGCCGCTCCCAGATCCAGCGGGCAATTCGCCTGGGATTGGTTTCCGTCGACGGCATTACCGCGGCCAAGACTGGCCTCGCGCTGCAAGCCGGGCAGGAGGTGCTCTTTCAGCCCCCGCCCGTTGAGCCCAGCACAGCCATACCGCAAGACATACCTCTCCACGTGCTCTTCGAGGACGAGCACATCATTGTCGTCAACAAGGCTGCCGGCATGGTTGTACACCCAGCCGGCGGCCACCCCGATGGCACCCTGGTCAATGCTCTCCTGGGTCGGAACCCCGCCCTCGGCAAGCTTGGGCCGCTGCGCCCGGGAATCGTCCATCGCCTCGACCGCGGCACGTCCGGCTGTCTGGTCGTCGCCAAAACCACTCTGGCCCGGGACGGCCTCACCGAGCAGTTCCTCAAACGCACCGTCTTCAAAGGTTATCTG
>CALGBT010000771.1 GCA_937884235.1 uncultured Pseudomonadota bacterium | reverse complement strand
GGGCTTCCGGGGCAACCGGCATTCATGGCGGCGGCGGTGGTGGTGGCGGAGCCGGCGGCGGCGTCGACGTCTCTCCATCTGTCTGGGGCTGCACCGAGCAGATCGGCGGCACCGGAGGCGGTGGCGGTTCCGGGGCGTGCTCGGGGACGGGCGGTAGCGGCGGCAGCGGCGGCGGCGGCTCCATGGGCCTCTTTCTTTACTATACCTCCTCACCCGCCACGGTGCCGGTTGTCGAGGGCAATGTCTTTGTCGGCGGCAAGGGCGGCAATGGAGCCATCGGCGGGTCTGCCGGTACCGGCGGAGTGGGCGGCGGTGGTGGCACAGGCGGCCTCGAAGACCTCGGGCCCTGGTGTGCTCGGGGAGGGGGCAATGGTGGCCATGGCGGCAATGGTGGCCATGGCGGCGGTGGCGGCGGCGGCTGCGGCGGCGTCTCGTACTGCATCTATGCTTATGGCTATGGCATTGCCCCCGTGGCGGCGCTCAAGGATGACAACGACTTCGTGCCAGGCGTTGGCGGCACTGGCGGTACCGGTGGCCCGTCGGTGGGCAATTCAGGCCAGTCCGGTGTAGGGGGGCCTGCCCTCTCCACGAATTTCTAAGCATGGCACGAGCACAGGATAATTCTCGCTGAGGTAAGGTCATGCTACGCACACTTTCAGTCTGTTTCGCCCTGCTCTGGCTGAGCTGCTCTTCGCCCTCAGGTTCGGAAGACCCCCAAGACAGCACCATCTTCACTCCCGACAGCGATGCTGTCGCTGAAGTGGTGGCAACTGACGTTGCCGTTGAACTTGCTGAACCCAGCAGCCTCTGGCCCGGGGAATCGCCCCGGCCTCCATGGACGGCATGGTTCGAGCAGCACCCCTGGATTGCCGAGGAGTTCTCACTCTGGTCCTTTGAGGTAGAAGCGGGCGATGACCCACCTCATTTCAGGTATCTGCCCGACCACGCGGTGAGCAACGGGCACGTCTTCTCTCTCCTCGGAACCACCTATCCACTCAACACCCTGCATTCCATGAATGGCCCCTACTACCACAAGGGGGAGCGCTTTTTCTCTGATACCTGGCTCGAACTGGCGGCGAGCAGCAGCGGCGCGCCCATCAAATGGAAACGTGAGGGCTCCGGCAAACTCACCACCATGCCCCTGGCCATTACCTGGGCCGTGGCCTCAAAAGCGACGCTGCTCACCGTTGACTACGCACCCCTCGTTGGCGGCGTGGACGAGCCCGGCCGGCGTGCCCTGATCCGACTGGCAATTGTTCACAATCCCGGGACCAAGCCAGTCAGCGGGATGGAACTACGCCTCCGGGCAGCATCGGCGCAACAGGTTGAGGGGCTGACACTGATTGAGCAAGTGGAGAACCGTAGTCGCACCATCACGCTGCCAGGCCAGGATGGCTTGGAGCCAATGGACGACCATCTCCGCCTGACCCTTAACGAGATTCCTCCGGGGGGCAACCAGGTGGTACCCATCGTCATCGTATTTGACGATGAGAATGGAATGGTGGAGGAGACGTTGAGCGCAATTTCCCAGAAGGGGTTTGACGCTCTTCTCGAACAGACGCGGAGTTCCTGGCAGCAGAAGCTCTCGCAGGCCACCCGGCTGGTCACTCCAGATGCCCGTGTCAACGACTATCTGGCCTCGCAGCTCCTTGTCATACTCAGCCAGCAAGCCTACAACGGCTCGTCCCATCCTATGTGCGAATACACCAGAACCTGGCTGCGGGACAACGTCGGCCCAGTGCGCTTGTTGACCAGAGTCGGTCTCTACAACGAGGTGCGAGCACAACTCGACTACCTTCATCTGGCGGCCCTGGCCGAAGGAGCCATCAGCAATTCCTATTTCGGTAACTTCCAGCCCGAGGATGCCGGGTCAAAGCCCGATTGGCAGGCCATGCCCGCCATGACGGGCCGCTCCCGGGCCGAAAGCCCCAGCTATATCCCATTGATGTTCGCATGGTATCGAGAGGCCTCGGGCAGAGAGGACTTCATCGAGGAGTACTTCGATTGGATGCGCTTTGCCCTCGATGGCCAGGCCTTCGCCGGGGACCTCCTCCCCTTCAGCACCGATGAGACCTTTCGTACGGCCATGGCCGCAGCTCATGGGCTGGCCATTGAAGAACAGTTTGAAGAAGGCTACTACTCTGCCAACTCGTCGTTCCTCTGGGCCATCGCCGGGGAGCAACTGGCAACCATGGCCGATGCCGTTGGCCGGGATGCCGACGCCCAGGTCTTGCGCACCCGGGCAACGGCCGTGCGAATCGCGGCCGATGCCACCTTCCTCGCCGCTGACGGCTACTACCATCCGTATGTTCACAGCAAGGACCTCGCACCGGCACCGGCACCATTTGAGGATGTCAACACCAAGCCGCTGTGGAGCGGATTCTTGCAGCCAGATGACCCCGTGGGACTGAGCAATCTGCAACGGACAATTGAGCTTCTGGGCGGGGGCGATGGCGTCCTCGTCTCCCCCTTGCCGGATATGCACAAGAACCTGTTTGGCCTGCCTATCGCGGAGGGCATCCACACCGGTATGTCCCCCGGCTACTTCCTTGAAAATCTGGCGCTTACTCATCACCCCCTGGCAGAGGCAGCCTTCAACGCATTGGCCCTCCACGCCACTGCCTCCGGGACGACCCCCGAGTATCAAATCCTGGACGACCATGCCCCGCTCCACTTCATCTATGACTCCCTGGGTGGAATCGGTGATTATACGGCCCGCTATCGCCCCTGGGAAGGCGGGATTCTGGCCGATTCCGCCTGGTCGTATCTCCTGGGCAATCGAGCCGAAGCGCAGGCCAATACTCTCCACCTGGCCCCTCATCTGCCCAACGGGTGGTCCTGGATGGACGCGACCGCAGTGCGCGTGGGGAGTGCTCGCCTGGACTTAAGAATCGAGCGCATCGGTGAAAAGTGGAGCGTAAGACTGAGCAATCTCGATGGTGCAGAGTCGGTGACCATTCATCTCACCCTGCCGACAACAGTGGCCGATCCGGAGTGTACCATCGACGGGCAGAGCGTGGCCTGCGACGTGACCTTCTCCAAATGGGGGGGCGGCGATGCCCCAACCGCGCTCCTCTTCGACGCATTGGCAGAGACTGCGAACCTAGTAGAAGTCCTTCCTGCTAGTCGGTGACCCGCCTAGAGCGGCAAATCACCCAACTCCATCATGGTATAGACAAAGAGGCCGATGAGTCCCAGGGCGATTCCGGCATTAGCGCCGATGGCCTTGGCCACCGGACGCGTAAAGTCCCCCTGGTACTTGCGCGAGAGCGCCGCCAAGCGTTTGACCCTGGCATGGATTGAAGGGTGAGTGAGCGTCGACCTCTTTACCGAAACGCCGTTGGCCGTGGCCAACTTCAGCAGTGCCGCGCACACCAACTGCGCCGAGCCCACGGCATGTGCCGCATACAAGTCTGCCTGTCGTTCGAAACGCCGGGCGAAAAGGCCGAAGACAACGGTAATGTAGACCGCCTCCAGGAGAACAATCGCCACCCCCACATCCTCTTGCGAATGAATGAAGCTGTCGAGAAGGAGCATCCCCCAGATGACGAAAATGCCAGACATGATCGCCAGGAGAAAGTTGAAAAGCAGGTGCAGAAATCTCGTGTGACCCAACTCGTGCGCTACCACCGCCACAACTTCCGGCGGCGTCAGGGAGGAGAGCAGGTGGTCGGTGAGGAAGACTGCCCGCTGCTGGCGAAAAAGCCCGCTGACGGCTGCGTTGGCGATGCGCCGCTCTCGGGTGAGCCAGACGTAGACTCGGTCAAGGGTAATGCGGGAGCGTCGGGCCAGTGAATCGAGCATCGGCAGTAACTCCGGCCCCGCCGCATGGTGCCTCAACTCCACCCTCGTGAAGAGCAGGCGGATGAAATAGGGCGAGAAGACGAAGAGCGTGAAGAGCAATGTGCCGGCAACAACGAAACCCAGTAGCGGATGCTCGGTGAAGATGTCATCGAGCCCGGGGATGTCTTGCACGATGGAACGATATACGTTCAAGTAAAGCAACTGCGGCGCAAGCAGAAGCGACGTCGTACGCAACTGCCGGACCAACTCGCTGCGATAGCTGACCTCGAGTCCCCGTACTCGCATGCCAAGCTTGCTGATCCAAGCCCGGAAGAGCACGAAAGGGACCAGAAAGGGCTGCAGCAGCAAGAGGTCTGACACCATGAACCACTCACTGGGAAAGAAGATGGCCTCGAAACTCTCCTTGAGAAGAAGGTAGTGAACCTGGGCGAAGTAGAGGCCTGCAAGGCCATAAACAAAGAACTGCCCAGCCCTCCCCAGGCGTAGTGAGACCTCGCCGTCACGCGCTGCTGCGTGGCGTGTGCGTCGGAAGATGTAGGCGTGCAGGAAAGCAGTGGCGATGCCTAGGAAGAGCAGGGTGATCACCACCACCAGACCCAGGTTCAAGGCCGCTTCCCCAGTCGAGACAAGGGCCGTGGGTGTCCTCACGTAGAGTGCTATCACAGGAATCAGGAGCAGGAATATGGTGACGAAGTCCATGGCGTACCCGCACCAATATGCGGGGCCGAGCGGTAGCATGCAAGAAAAACCGGTGCGAAACAAAGAGTTAGGCATTCTCGCACTAGTTAACTATACTGCCGGCCGATAGTTGGTCCTCACGCAGGAGACGGGCAGATGAGCAGGCTGGACGGGAAGATCGTGGTCGCTGTGGATGGGCCGGCTGGGGTGGGCAAGAGTACACTGGCCATAGGTCTCGCACGTGAGTTCCACCTTACCTACGTTGAAACCGGAGCCCTCTACCGCGCGATTGGCTGGGTCGCCCGTGAGCGCGGCATCAGCCCGGATGACGAGGCTGCCCTGGCCGCTATTGCGGCTACCCTCCCCATTGAGTTCTCCCTGGAGGGCGAACTCAATCGGGTCATCCTCGATGGGCGTGATGTCACCACCTTATTGCGTTCTCCTGAGATGGGCCCCCTGGCTTCCCAGGTATCGGCCAAACCTAAAGTCCGCAGCGCGCTGTTGGACCGGCAGCGGGAATTTGCCAAATTGGGTGGCACCGTGGCCGAAGGCCGCGATATCGGTACCGTCGTCTTTCCCGATGCCCATGTGAAATTCTTCCTCACCGCCGATGTAGAAGAACGCGCGCACCGTCGCTATTTGCAACTCCAGGATGCAGGTGAGGATGTCTCCATGGCCCAGTTGATCGAGGAAATTGGCACCCGAGACCGGCAGGACTCCGGGCGAGCAGTGGCACCGCTCAAGGCCGCCGCCGATGCTATCATCGTAGATACAACACACCTGTCCGTTGAGGGAGTCCTCGACGTACTCAGGGAACACGTGCGGAGAGCCTTATGAGTGAGCCCATTCGCTATCGGTCAGGTTTCATGGCCATCGTTGGCCGGCCCAATGTCGGCAAGTCGACGCTAATGAACAACGTTCTGGGCACAAAACTGGCTATCGTGACCCCTAAGCCGCAGACAACGCGCAACAAGATTACGGGGATCGCAACCTATGATGATTGCCAGGTAGTGTTCCTGGATACGCCCGGTATCCATGAAGCTCGAGGTAGCCTCAATCGAGTCATGGTGGACGTCGCATACTCCTCACTTGACGGGGCCGATGCCGTCTGCTTCATGGTCGACGTGAGTCAGGAGATCAAGCGCGGTGAGGCCTCCCGCCTGAACCTGGAGATTCTCCGGCGTGTGCAAGAAACCGGGCTGCCCGTGATACTGGCCGTCAACAAGATAGATAATGTTCGCAAAGACAAGCTGCTGCCACTCATCGCCAGCTACGCAGAAGCTTTCCCTTTCGCGGCGATTGTCCCCATGGCTGCCATCCACGGTGACGGTGTGCCACTCTTCCTCGAAGAGACCAAGCGGCTGATGCCCGAAGGCGAGAAGTACTACAAGGAAGGGGAACTTACAGATCGCAGCCGCGACTTCATCATTACTGAATTTGTGAGGGAGCAGGTCTTCCTCATGACCAGACAGGAAATACCTTACTCTGTGGCCGTTTCCATCGACTTGGTGGAAGAGCGGGAAGCCAACGACGCCCTGCTGCATGTCGTGGCTTCGATCCATGTGGAGCGCAAGAGTCAGAAAGGTATGCTCATCGGCAAGCACGGCAGCCTGATCAAGGAGATTGGCAGTCGTTCACGAACCGAGATGGAAAAATACCTCAAATCCAGGGTCTACCTGGAGCTTCATGTCCGAATCGAGAAGGAATGGACCAGATCGCTGCGCGGCATGAAGAAGGTTGGGTTCGAGATATGAGCCGACTCGTTGCTATCATTGGTCGTCCTAACGTTGGCAAATCGACGCTCTTTAATCGCGTCGTTGGTGAGCGGATCGCCATCGTGGAAGATACCCCCGGAGTGACACGGGACAGGCTCTATGGACGCTGCGTACACGAGGATGTGGAGTTCGACCTCATCGATACCGGAGGTTTCGACCCGCACCCTGAAGACCCCCTCCTCAAAGTAATGAAGGACCAGGTGGAGTTGGCCCTTGATGAAGCAGACCTCATCATCTTCCTCATGGACGTGAAGGCTGGACTCAATCCCGTCGACGAAGAGATCCATCGGATGGTCTCCCGCTGGGAGAAACCCATATTTCACGCCGTGAACAAGGTAGATTCCCCCGAAAAAGAGAGCGAGGCATACGAATTCTTCAGTCTGGGGGCAGAGACACTCTACTTCATCTCGGCGACCCACGGCAGGGGGGTCCTGGCACTCTTCGACGATGTGACCGCGGCACTGCAACTCAATCCAGTGGAGGCACTGCCGGAAGAGGGAATCCCGCAAATCGCCGTGGTTGGCCGGCCCAACGTGGGCAAGTCTACGCTCATCAATCAACTGCTGGGAGAAACACGGCTCCTCACCAGTGATGTGCCCGGGACGACCAGGGACGCAGTCGACACAAGACTTCGCACCGACGATGGCCGGGAGTACGTGCTTGTTGATACCGCCGGCATGCGGCGTAAGCGAAGTATCAAAGACACCATCGAGCATTATAGCGTGCTCCGCTCTATCAAGGGTATGGAGCGAGCCCATGTGGTGGTGCTGTTGCTTGACTCCCGGGTGGGCCTGGAGGATCAGGATGCCAAGATCGCCAATCTCGTAGAAGCCCGCGGGCGCGGCATGATCTTCCTCTTCAACAAGTGGGACCTCATCGAGAAAGATGGCCGCACCGCCCAGTTGTTTGTCAAGGCCATGCACACCAAGTTTCCGTCCTTTGCCCATGTGCCCGTGCTTTTTGCCTCGGCACTCACCGGAAAAGGAGTGAACAAGCTGCTCGCCGCAGCCGATCAGGTGAAGGAG
>CALGBT010000770.1 GCA_937884235.1 uncultured Pseudomonadota bacterium | reverse complement strand
GAGACGCTGCCCCAACTGCAAAACATGGTCCGCCTTGCTGGCGTCAAGCGCCTGTCGATCGGTGTTGGCAGCCACGAAGTGCACCCCTTCGAGGCCGGCCGTCACCATGTTGTTCACCGCGTTTCCTCCACCGCCACCGGCCCCGATAACAACAATACGCGCCTTGTTGCTGCCCAAATCTTCATCCATTCTGATCGCTACCATGGTCTTCCTCCTTGCCTTGTCTATTGGTCGTTCCGCTCGCTAAATATTAATCAACAAATGCCTCTTTAACCCACTCTTTGAACCGGTAGTACCAGGGCGTTCTGGTGGTCGGTGCGTTGCTCGGCTCCACCACCTGACGATCCCGGGCTGCCAACTTCACCATCCCCACTGCTACCGCAAATGTGGGGTCCTGCACCGCGTTGGTGACACCACCAAAGCCTGCTTCAGATTCACGCATTTCGCCGGTACGCACCGGAATGCCCAGAATCTGCTCTGCCAACTCGTCAATGCCGCTCATGCGCGCCGTACCCCCCGTCAGGACCAGGCCTGACGAGACGTGCTCTTCATGACCGGCCCGCCGAATCTGTTCGCCAATGCTCGTGAAGATCTCTTCCAGCCCAGGCTCGATCACCTCAGCCAGATAACTCCGCTTCTTCTGCTGCGGCTTTCTGCCCCCGACTGCTGGCACCTCAATGGTATCGTCTTCGTCCACCAGCTGACTCATGGCACAGCCGTACTTGATCTTCATCTGTTCTGCCTCGCCCCGGGGGGAACGCAGGGCCACGGCAATCTCGTCTGAAATCAACTTGCCACCAATGTTCACAACACCGGTTTGAATCACGCCACCATTGAACCACACCGAGAAATCAGTCGTGCCGGCACCAATGTCAGCCAAGATGACGCCAAGTTCCTTCTCATCGGGGTGCAGCATCGTCTCGGCAGCTGCCAGGGGAGAAAAGATCAGCCCCGCGACCTTGATGCCCTCTCGATTGCAGCAGGTTACGATGTTGTCCATGGCCGTCTTCGCCGCGGTGATCATGTGCACCTTGGCCTCCAGCCGGACCCCGGCAATGCCCAGGGGACTGGCCAGTTCATGGATGTCATCCACCGCGTACTCCACGGGGAGCACATGAACACAATCGCGACCCTCGGTCATGCGCACGGCACGTGCCGCTTTCAGGACCCGAGCAACATCGTCGGGGCGTACTTCGTTGTTGCGCACCGCGACGACTCCACTCAGGTTCCTGCCGGCGATATGGCTGCCAGTGATTGAGCAGTAGGCCTCCTGAACCTCCCGGCCAGCCATCAACTCGGCAGCTTCAACCGCCCCCCGAATCGCACTTACCGTACTCTCGATGTTGATCACCACTCCACGTTTGAGCCCCGTTGATTTGGACTTGCCAACACCGATGATGTCCAGACCCGCCTCTGTAGGCTCCGCAATCACGCATCGAACCGAATCTGTGCCGATGTCAATTGCCGTTAGCATGCTGCTTCGTCTTCCTCTTGCCATTGCTTCCCCCTCTGCTGCAATTCTGCGTTGTCTACTTCATCATTCTCTTGTCAGGGCAGCATCTCCCGGCTGGCCGCGGGAATCGTCGTCACCGCGCGCCGGGAGTCGAACTGGATGGTGCTGCCGCCAACCGCAACCTTCCAGGGGTGCTTCTCGTTGTCCAGTCTGATAGTAGAAACACCGGATCCATTGCTGGACAGATGACCCAGAATCTCTCCCAACCGCTGCAATCTGGCAGGATAGTCTCCCTGCCCCAGCACGAAGCGCTGCCGGTCACGACCGATCAGCGTCACACCAATCACTTCATCGTAGTGTGCTTCAACCACTGGGTAGTAGGTTTCCAATCCCAGCGCCTTGTACTCTCGCACCACGGCCATGATCTCGCTTAGAGTCAAGCGCACCCGCCGCTCCTCTCCCATCTTCACCAGGCGAGTTGCCTCGATGCCAGCGATGACCAGCAATTTGCTGTCAAACTCAGAAGCGGCCATCTCCTTGAACAAGGTTCCGTCCCGGTCCACCAGGAAAGTCCTTTCGTCCACCAGCAGTGCCGCAGGCACCCGCTCCTCGATTGAGATGGTCAAGCGATCAGGCAGATCCTTGACCACTTCAACTTTCCGGACCCAGGGATTCCAACGCAATCGCTCGGCAATTGCCTCTTCGTCAACCTGCAGCAGATTAATCCCCGTCGAAACATTGGCAGAACGTCGTACTTCCGCAGCATCCAGCCGCTCACAGCCAACTACATCGATGGTCCGCAAAGCCAGATGCGGAGAGGTCATGAGATCAATGTAAAGCTCGTAACCGAAGACCGGTACTGCGGCCGTGACAAACGCAATGAGCGCATAGGGGACGAAGCGAACAACGTTCCGCAGGAGCGGAGCAGCATTGGCTCGAACCCTTGTCACGATAGTTTTCTGACTGCTCCGCCGCCGCCGCTTTGGTGACCGCACCACTGTCGCAGCAGCAGGCCGGCGACCCATTCCGAGAAGGCGTCTCAGCTTCCTGCGCAACTTTCTCATGAGATCCTCCCTAGCTGCTCCAAAACGTTCGCAGCAGCGTCAACTCGCCCCAGCTGCCGGGAGTTGAGGGTCATTCGGCTGAGGCGCTCAGCATCGCTGAACAACCCCGCAAGGTCGGCCGTGAAATCGGCCTCATTGAAGGAGTGCTGCTCATGCATCAACGCCGCCTGGGCCCGCACCATGACCATCGCGTTCCAGTACTGATGATTATCCGTTGCGTGAGGAAACTGGATCATCAGTGCAGGAACGCCAACCGCCGTCAACTCCGCTACTGTCGTGGCACCGGCGCGGCCGACGACGAGATCAGTCCGGGTGAGCAGCCCGGCCATATCGTCGACGTACTCAACCACTTGCGCCCTGGTCCCCAACGCCGCATAGGCTCCTCTCGCCTCGTCCAATCGCCCCTTACCGGTCTGGTGGATGATGGTAATGGAGGGCTGCCCTTGAGCAAAGGTAGCCAGCGACCTGGCGATGGTCTGATTGAGGAAAAGCGCCCCCTGCGAGCCTCCTAGGACAACTATGGTGAACGTCCCATCGGCCACCCGCTCTGAGCGCACCTTGCGAGCTTCCGCAATGTTGCGACGAGTCGGGTTGCCGGTGACCACGACCTTCTGCGAAGGCAGATAGCCGGAACTCATGGCAAATGAAACACAGATGGTGCGGGCGAACCGCGCCAGGAAACGATTGGTAGTTCCCGGAATTGTGTTCTGCTCACAGAGGGCCGTGGGAACGCCACTCATGGAGCCAGCAATCAGTGACGGGGCCGAGGCATAGCCACCCAGCCCAACAACCGCGTCAGCAGCAAACTCCTTGATCAATTTGCGAGCCCGGGGAATCGACAGCCCAAGCCCCGCAATTCCGCTCAGGCGAGCGGTGAGTTTCATCCCCCGAACCCGATCCACCGGCAACGTCCGTAATTCGAATCCGGCTGCGGGCACCAAGGTTCCCTCCAGGCCCCGACGGGCACCGATGAAGAGGACACGGCGGGCAAATCCTGTCTCAAGGGCAGCCTCGGCCACGCCAATTCCAGGATAGATGTGGCCTCCAGTGCCCCCCGCCGAAATAATCAAATTCATGCGGTCTCCTTGATGAGCACTTCCACCTCGGAAGCAGAGACACGCACATCGTCGTTGGCAGATTCCACCCCCAGACGTGGGAAGGTGCGCGAAGCATTGAGCAAAATCCCCGCACAAATGCACATCACAACCATGCTCGACCCACCCATGGAAACAAACGGCAGCGTCAAGCCTTTGGTGGGAAGCACGCCAGTGGTAACACCCATGTTAATGGCCGCCTGCAAAACCACCAGCATGGTCGCGCCAAACACCAGAAACCGGGCGAACTGGTCTCGGATACTGGCTGCCAGACTCATTCCCCGCCACAGGATGTAGCCGAAGAAGGAGATGACCAGAAAGGTCCCTATGAACCCCAACTCCTCGCCAATAACCGCAAAGATAAAGTCCGTCTCGCCCTCAGGGACATACCCGGCGATGTTCTGCTGACCACTGCCCAACCCCTCTCCCAGCAAGCCACCCGCGCCAATGCTGATTTTTGAGTTGATGAGCTGGTAGGCATCACTTTCAGCAAAGGCCTCCGGATTCAACCAGGCCGCGACCCGGCGCATCTTCTCGCCGCTCGACAACACAAAGACGGTGACCATGGCAATGCCGCCGCCCATGACCATGGCGATGTGATGCAGCCGGGTGCCCGCCACATGCAACAAGAAGAGGAGCACGGTACCCAGAATAATGGTTGAACCCAGGTCCGGCTGTTCCATGTAAAGGAGCACAAAGACGCCCGCCACCAGGAGGTGCGGAATGATGGCTATGGAGAAGCGGGTCAACATGTCCTGCTTGCGGGCGAGACTGAAGCTGACCCACATGACAAAAGCCAGCTTCACAAATTCACCGGGCTGAACCGAGATGGGACCCAGGTCAAACCAACGCACTGCCCCCAGCTTCTCTTTACCCAGGAAGAGCACGCCGGTCATGGCAATACCGCCCAGGATGATCGCCGGCACCGCCATCTTCCGATAGACCCAGAAGGGCACAAAGCTGGCCATGGTCAGCGCCAGCAGGCCGGCTCCAACGAACATCAACTGGCGCTCCAGGAAGTACATGCCGTTGCCCTGGGTCCGGCCCAACATGTGCGGCGCCGTTGCTGAGTAAACCGTGGCGCTGTAGACCATCACCAGCCCGAGCCCCATGAGCAACAGAGCCACCAGCATGATGCCGTGCTCTACTCTCGGTTTCCTTTCAACTACGCCGCGCTCCATTTGCCTACCTCAGTTTCAGTGATGCCAGAGCAATGAGCCCAAGCAACACAGAGACAATCCAGAATCGGGTAATGATCTTCGGCTCGCTAAGTCCCTTGAGCTCGTAGTGATGATGAATCGGGGCCATCCTGAAAACCCGCTTTCCAGTGAGCTTGAAGGAGACCGTTTGCGTAACCACGGAAACCACTTCCAGCACGAAAATACCGCAGATGATCAAGCTGAGAAGCTCGTTCTTGGTGAAGACTGCAAAGCATCCCAAGGCCCCCCCCAGACTCAGTGACCCCACATCGCCCATGAAGATGGATGCCGGATAGCTGTTGTACCAAAGAAAGCCGAAACCAGCCCCGATGAGCGCACCGGCGATGATGGACAACTCGCCGATTCCTTCAATGCTGGGGATCAACAGGTACTTCGAAA
This sequence comes from uncultured Pseudomonadota bacterium, assembly GCA_937884235.1. GTDB lineage: Bacteria > Myxococcota_A > UBA9042 > CAIXZC01 > CAIXZC01 > CALGBT01. Next base: position 3,295 of record CALGBT010000770.1, on the reverse strand, counting down.
TGGAGAAACCGGCCAGGGTCGCCCCGGCCACATACGCCAGCACCAGATAAACCGCCGATGCCGAGATGGTGGGCAGAATGGCCAGGCCGTCCAGCCCATCAGTGAGGTTCACCGCATTGGAGTAGCCAGTTACTACAACCGACGCAAATACCACATAGAGCCACGTCGGGAGTTCAAGATAGAAGCGGTCCGCTCGCAAGAACGGGAAGTAGAGCTTCGTCTCGAATCCGACATCAGGAGCGATGACGTAGAAGAAGAAGCCGAAAGCGCTCAGCGAAATCACAAACTGCCAGAAGAGCTTGGTTTTGCCCCGAATTCCCTTGGCGCCACCCCGCATCAACTTCATGCGATCATCGATGAACCCCAGGGTGGCGTAGCCCGCGACAATGAAGGACGTGAGCAGTACATAAACGTTGGTGAGGTCAGCCCACAAGGCAATGGAAACCAGCACCGCGATCATCATTAGCGTCCCGCCCATGGTCGGCGTTCCTGCCTTTGACAAGTGACTCTGCGGCCCATCTTCACGAATGGTCTGCCCGATCTGCTTGAGTTGCAGCACTTTGATGAACCACGGGTAAAGCACCCACGTAATCGAGAGGCCGGTGACCACCGCGGCAATCAGGCGGAACGGGATATACCGAAGTACGTTCAGAGCCCCCAGATAGTCCCGCAACACGTCTTGCAGCCAGTAGAGCATTATCCAACCTCCTCGACGAGGCATTCCAGCACTGCTTCCATCCGTGCCCCCCGAGATCCCTTCAACAAGACTACGTCACCTGGCGCGCAGCAGCGGCGCAGGCAATCGGCAGCCGCCGCGTGGTCAGCAACGCCAAACACCAACGGCCCCCCGGGCACCGCCCGTGTAGTCCTCAGCATTGGCCCCAACGAAGACCAGCACATCCAGGCCCGCAGCAGCAGCCGCGCTCCCCACCCGTCGATGCCACGCGGCGCTATCCAAACCTAACTCCAGCATGGAACCTAGCACAGCAACCCGGCGCGGCGCCGAAACCTGGGAGATCGTCGCCAGAACCGCCTTCACCGAGTCTGGATTCGCATTGTATGAATCCACCAGAAATCGCATGCCGGCAACCGTCCGCCACTCCATGCGCATGGACTCCGGGACAAACTCTCGCAGCAATCGCGCCGCCTCACCGACATCACCACCCAGCTCACGTACTGCCAGGAGGGCCGCCGCGGCGTTGAGCAGATTAAAGGCCCCCGGCACCGACAGTTCGACGCGATGGCCAATCCCGTCAATGGTGATGGTTCCCGATGCCGTCTGGCCTTCATGCACCGCCGTTATCTGAGCATCATCCCTCGCCTCGGTGCCAAAGGAGACGGTCCGACAATTCCAGGTGCCGGCATCGGTTCTGAGCAGCGCGTCCCCTGACGGATAGATTGCCAGCCCCTGGGGGGCCAGTGCACGGGCCAGACTCGCCTTCTCCGCCAACACTCCAGCCAGAGTGCCAAAGCCCTCGAGGTGCGCAGCACCTACTGCTGTAATGATGGCAATGTCAGGCCTCGTTAGGGCCGCCAGCCGCGGGATCTCCCCTGGAGCATTTGAGCCCAGTTCAACCACCAGAAACGGCCCGCCCAGGTCCACGCGCACCAGCGTCATGGGGGCTCCCAGCAAGTTGTTCTGGTTCCCCGACGTGTATACCCCGTCCCCCAGCAATCTGGTGAGCACGAAGCTCAGCATGTTCTTGGTTGTCGTCTTGCCCACGGATCCAGTTACCGCAACTACCGGACCGCGATACTCAGCCCGGTTACGTAACGCCAGGGTCCAGAGGGAGGCCTCGACATCGTCAACGCCCAACAGGTCCATGGATGTCGAGAGGTGCCCATAGTCCGCCAGCCTGGTGCGCTCCACCAAGGCTGCAGAAGCCCCCGCCAGAGCCGCGGCCGCCAAGTACTCATGACCGTCGACGCGGCTGCCCAGCAGGGCAACAAACAGCCCCCCCACCGGCGGCAGACGGCGGTGGTCATTGACGGCCTCACAGACGAACCGCTCGCCACTGCCCACCAGGGTAGCGCCAAGCCATTCCGCAACTGCCTGAGTAGACCGCTTCATCTTGTCAGTGCCTCCAGAGCCGAGATGGCACTTTGCACCACTTCCCGGTCGTCAAAGGTGTGCACAGTTTCGCCAATGATCTGGTAATTCTCATGCCCCTTGCCGCCCACCAGGATTCCGTCCCCCTCGCCAGCAATCCCTATGGCTGCCTGAATGGCCAGGGCGCGACTCGGAATTACCAGCGTCTTGCTGAAGCGAAACTCGGGGGACAGCCCGGACAGAATGTCGTCGATGATGGAGAGCGGAGCCTCGGTGCGAGGGTTGTCACTCGTGACCACCACCAGGTCGCTGTATTTCTCGGCCTGCGCCCCCATCTCCGGACGCTTCCGGCGATCCCGGTCACCACCCGCACCGATGATAGTAATCAATCGGTTGGGGACCACTTCACGTAGTGCCGACAGGACCTTCTCAAGGGCATCAGGAGTGTGGCAATAGTCGACCCAGATTCCCATTCCAAAGGGATTTTCCACTGCTTCCAGACGCCCCGGAATGGTTGCCAGTCGAGCCAGCCCCGCCGCGGCCTCGGCGACATCTTCCCCGAGCAGATGCACCGTGGTCAGCGTGGCCAGCAAGTTGTAGATGTTGTGGCGACCCACCAATTTGCTGGTAACGCCAAGCACACCCCAGGGTCCAACGGCCGAGAACTGCACGCCGTCAATGCCAAAGCGCAGGTCCTCTGCACGGACGTCGGCCGGTTCGTCAATTCCGTAGGTCAGGTAGGGATAGCTCAGCCGACCCGCAATTCGCCCGCCCCACGGGTCGTCCAAATTCAACACCGCACCCACCAGATTCCGGCTTTCCGGCAGAACCTGGCTGAAGAAACGGGCCTTCGCTTCGCCGTATTCCTCCATGTTGCCATGGAAATCCAGGTGGTCCTGACTGAGATTCGTGAAGACGCCTACAGCAAAGTCAAGACCGTCAACCCGATGCAGCGCCAGCCCGTGACTCGAGACCTCGGTAATTGCCGCATCCACACCCGCATCCCGCATCCGCGCCAACACACCGCACAGGACGGGCGCTTCCGGAGTGGTGAAGCCCACCTTCTCCCGAACTGCACCATAGCGGGCTTCCACCGTGCCAACGACGCCGCAGGCAACGCCACAGGCCGTGAGCCCGTGCTCAAGCAAGTAGGTTGACGTGGTCTTTCCATTGGTACCGGTGAAGCCGACCAACTGCATCCCCATGCCAGGCCGCCGGAAGAGGGCGTTGGAGGCGATCCCAAGG
>CALGBT010000769.1 GCA_937884235.1 uncultured Pseudomonadota bacterium | reverse complement strand
CGACGGCATCGACAACGACTGCGACGGCCTCGTCGACACCGATGACCCCGACATCGAGAGCTGCGGCCCGGTGGTCTGTGAAGGGGATTACGAAATCGTCGATGGGTCTTACATGGGAACGCTCTCCCTGTGTACCGAGATTACCGGTGACCTCCTCATCCAGTCTTCATTAACCAACCTCGATGGCATGGAACATCTCACCACCGTGGGTGGGGAACTCGTTATTGAGCACAACGTTCAACTGTTGAACCTTCAGGGGCTGTCGGGCCTGGAATCGGTGGGTGGAGACCTGACGATTTACAACAACGACAAACTCTCGAATCTGACCGGCTTGTCATCGTTAAGTGCCGTCGGCGGCGAGTTCATGATTTGGTCCAATGACGGGCTTACCGGGCTGGACGGCCTCACCAGTCTCCAGTCTCTTGCCGGCGACCTGACCGTTCGGTCCAACCATCAGTTGACTGACCTGACCGGCCTCGGGCCGCTCACCTCTATCACCGGGGACTTCACCATCTGGGACAATCAGGGGCTGACCAAGGTGGACGGTCTGGCCAGCCTGGAGTCCGTGAGTGGCAGCCTTACCATTCAGTACAACCCGGTGCTTGCCGACGTGAATGGTCTTGCGGGACTGCTCCTGGTAGGGTCGAAACTGTCAATCAACAAGAACGATCTGCTGGCCACTCTGGCAGGATTCTCCAACCTCTCCTCAGTGCAGCAGTTAGAGATCAAGAGCAATTATGCCATCACAGACGTGGCCGGATTTGGCAACCTCAACTCACCGGTGTCCTTCCTTGACATCAACTTCAATCCTGCCCTCACCGATATCTCCGGCCTCAACGGCATCGACGAGGTTACATACAGCTTGCATATCAACGGCAACAAGCAGCTCACCGACATTTCTGGATTGACCAGCCTTACGTCCGTGGGAAGCATCCTGCAAATCGGCAACAATTCGAAGCTCTGCACAAGCATAGTCGAGGCCTTCGTCGAAACCATCTCAGTCGGCAGCCTGCTCAGCACCACTGGAAATGACGACGGCTGTTGACGATTGCAGGCGGGAAATCCGTGTGCGCTACGGCTCGCAGTAACCGTCCACGTGAAGCGCGCTGGTGTTCATCATTCCGGGGTTCCCAATGAATTCACTCAGTTCAATTTCAGCGTACTCCGCCGGTGCCGAGCATGCTTCTTCTGATAGGCAACGGTGTCCGGCCATTCTGCCGGCACCAGTGTCTGGCTTTCTGCAGGTGATTCTATGCCGGCGAGGTGCCTGGTGCAACTGGTGACTGGTCGGGTTCGTGAGTAGCGCAACCCGCCGGTGGTCGAGGTCTTTATCATGGTTCTTCGCTCCCGGGCATTCTCCTGGCGATCTTGACATATGCGGCGGGAACAACGGCGAGATTGAGGATCGTAGAGGTCACGAGACCGCCCAGAATGACGAGGGCCATGGGGGCTTGGATTTCGTTTCCCGGTTCTTCCATGGCCCATGCGAGGGGAGCCAGTGCGAGGGCCGACGTCATCGCTGTCATGAGAATAGGAATGACCCGTTCGAGGCTCCCCCGTAGCACTGCCTCCCTGAGCCCGGCCCCCTCATGGACACGCAGGTGGTCGTAGTGACTGACCAGCATGATCCCGTTGCGCGCCGCAATGCCGAACAGCGTGATGAAGCCCACCATGGAGGCGATAGTGAGAACCCCCCCCGTCCACCATACTACGGCGACTCCACCAATCAGACTCAGCGGCAGGGAGAGCATGACGAGGAGGCTGCGAGCAAATGAGCCGAAGGCCATCCACATGAGCACGAACATTGCCACCGACGCAAGCCCGGACAGGAGCAGAACGGTGCGGCTCGCCTTTGCCTCACTTTCGAATTCCCCGCCATATTCGACGTTGTAGCCGTCCGGGACTGTCACCGATTCCTTGATCCGGCTTTGAATATCGTCAATCACACCACGAATATCCCGACCCTCCGTGTTTGCCATGACGACGATGCGACGGGAGCCGCGCTCCCGGTTGATAAGGTTGGGCCCAACGGTGCGGTCCACTCGAGCCACATGAGAAAGGGGCTGGAAGATGCCGTCGACCGTGCTGATGGGGGTGGCAGCGAGTTCCTCATAGGATTCACTCTGGGCCCGAGGATAACGCACAACCAGATCGTAGAACCGTTCACCTTCCCACCAATCGGCGACCTTGTGTCCAAGGAAGGCAGTCTCGACAAATTCTGCCAGATCGCCGGGGGTGAGGCCCGCCCTTTGGAGCGCGGCGTGACGGGGACGAACCACCACCTGCGGTACATCAGTCTGTGGCTCCACCGCCAGGTCTACGACACCCGGAACCTCCGATATGGCATCACGAATCGACCCGGCGACGGTGCGCAGGGTCGTCAGGTCCTGCCCGAAGATCTTAATTGCGATTGAGGTCTTAACACCGGATAGCATGTGCTCGACGCGGTGACTGATTGGCTGTCCCACCGTGATGCTCATGCCGTCGAGGCCCTCTGCTGCGTCCCGAATCCGTTGCGCTGCCTCGGCCCTGGGTACCGTGCCGTCCACGGTGATCTCCAGCTCGCTGAATTGTACATCCTGGGCATGCTCATCGCGCTCCGCACGCCCGGTGCGCCGAATTGATGAAGTGATGAATTCGAGCTTCCCGAGCTCCTTCTCCAGGCGGCCGACCATTTCATCCGATCGTTCGAGGGAGGCCCCTGGCACAGTTGCCGCGGCAATAGTGAAGCTGCCCTCGTTGAAGCGGGGTAGGAAGCTTCGTCCAAAACCCACCAGGACCAGCAGTGCGTACGCCGAGCCCACAATTGCCGCGATGGCAACCGTGCCCGGAAACCGCGTGGCACCTCTGAGGAAAGGTGCGTAGAGCCATCGGACGAGGCGGACCACCGGGCTTTCACGTCGCTTCTCTGGTGCCGGCACGTTCCGCAGCAGGAGGTGACACAAGGCAGGTGTCAGAGTGACTGCCACGAGGAGCGAGGCCACGAGGGAAACAACATAGGCTATTCCGAGGGGCCGCAGGAGTCGTCCCTCCAGGCCACTGAAGAAGAAGAGTGGCAGGAAGACCACCATGATGATGGCAGTTGCGTAGACGATGGACTTGCGGATCTCGGCGGAGGCCTGGAAGACCGTTTCCAGTAGTGGCGGTCTCGAATCAGGCTCTAGCGCCGCACGCAGACGCAAGCGGCGGTAGACGTTCTCAACATCAATGATGGCATCGTCTACGAGGGCGCCGATGGAGATCGCGATTCCCCCCAGGGTCATGGTGTTGATTGACTCCCCCAACCAGCGAAGTGCCAGCAGGCCGGCGAGGATCGACAATGGCAAGGTGACCAGGGAGATCAGCGTCGTCCGCCAGTTGAAGAGGAAGATCGTCAGAACCAGACAGACCAGAACTGCGCTCTCGGCGATATGGCGGGTGACGTTGGAGATTGCGACTTCGATGAACGCACTCTGCCTAAATCCCTTGCTGTACAACTCGACACCTGCGGGCATCGTCTTGGCAAGCTCTGCCAGGACCTTGTCCACGGCCTCGGTCAAAGCCAATGTGTCTGCTGCCGGCTGCTTCTGAATAGCGAGCACGACGGCGGGCTTACCATCGATGGCCGCGGTGCCACGGGCGATGGCCGCTCCGGGATGAATGTCGGCCACATGGCGCAAGAGGATCGGGGCTCCACCCCGCTCTCCCACAGTGATCTCACCCAGTTCCTCAAGGCTCTCCGCTCGACCTTGTCCCCGAATGAGGTACTCATGGTACCCACTTACCAGGAAGCCGCCCGGAGCATTTTGCGACGATGAAGAGAGGGCTTCCAATACCTGCATGTGGCCGATGTGAGCACGTCGCATCGCGCTGGGCTTGAGCACGATTTCGTACTGCTTCAGTTCGCCGCCAATGGGCATCACCTGAGCGATTCCGGGGATGCTCAACAAGCGGCGCCGAACAGTCCATTCCGCAAGGTCACGAACGTCCATCGGATCGACTTCGTCATCGGCCAACAGCCCGATGAACATGATCTCCCCCATCACCGAGGTAATTGGTGCCAGCATCGGGTTGGAGACCTCTGGGGGGAGAGTGTCCTGCGCCATCTGAATCCGCTCAGCTACCACCTGCCGGGCGTGATAGGGAGGTGTCGACCAGTCGAACTCCACCCAGATAATGGACAACCCAATCCCCGAAGAGCTGCGGAGGCGGCGAAGTCCTGGAGTGCCATTCAATGCCGTCTCCAAGGGGAGGGTCACCAGAGTCTCGACCTCTTGCGGCGCCATTCCGTGAGCTTCGGTTATGACAGTCACCGTCGGGGCCGTGATATCCGGGAGAACATCCACGGGCATGCGCGTAGTCTCGTAGAGCCCATAAGCGGCAATGAGGACCGCTCCCGCTACAACAGCCACGCGGTTACCGAGGGACCAGCGTATCAATCGTTCCCACATGGTCTACCTCAGTGCTGATGCGATTGGAGGGTGCCAGTCAAGGACGTTACATAGAGGTCAAATCCGCCCAGGGTCACCGCCCAATCACCGACCTGAAGCCCGGAACGAATGGCCACGAGATCACCTAACCGTTGGCCACGAACAACCCGCCGCCTTGCATATCCTTCACCCGACAGGGCCACGAAGACGTAGGGGACGGTGTTAATTTCGACGATGGCCGACTGGGGAAGCACTGGGAGCTCCTCGCTAGCCTTCAGCATGATTTGCGCTTCCACGAACTGGCCGATTCGAAACCGGCGTTGGTTGTCCAATCGATAGGAAATTGTCGTGGTGAGTCGTTTGGCGTCGAAGACGAGCGAGTCCGTCACTCTCTCTGCCCCAAACTCTTCCAGCGCGTGGGCTACTTCGTCTCCCGGGCGTCGCAACCACACCTCGGAGACATCGTCCAGATTCTCCAGGTCGAACATGGAGACTTCAACCTGGAGGAGCACAGTCTCGTCCGAGACCACATGGGCCACCGGTGCCCCGATGGCGACCTGATGACCGTGGGGTGTGAGAACCTCAGTTACAAGGCCGTCCTGGGGGGCCAGAATGGGAAATGCTCGCTCGCTTGCCCCCTTCTTCTCCTCGAGTCTGCCCAGGGCCGCATCGTAGGCTGCCTGGGCCTTGTCCACCGCACCCCGGGCGGCAATGAGGTCCTGCTCCTGAAGGAGGCGGGTGGCGATGAGTTCCTGCAGACGCTCCTGCTCCGCCTCAAAACCTTTTCGTTCAATGTGGGCCTTGGCCAACGCCGATTCGACCTCTGCCAGCCGGCTCTCAGGCAAGAGCCCCTCACCCACCAACTTGCGCACCCGGTCGCGTTCCTTGCGCTCCTTACTCTCATCGACTTGGGCCTTCTTGATCATAGCCTCTGCAGCCAGCACTTCCTTCGCTTGTGCCAGGCCACGCCCAGCGAGACTCCTGACCCGTTCGAGTTCTTCCTTGGTACTCTCCAGGCTGATGCGAGCCAGCGAAACATCCTCTTCGAGCCTCGACCAGTGTTCTGTAGGGACCTCCGGACGAAGGACCGCAATCTGCTGGCCCTCCCTCACCCTCGTTCCGATTCCTTCCCCGAGAAAGGTCTCGCTCCATTGGAAGTAACCGGCGGCCGGCGAGAGAATGGCGCGACTCCTTTTGGGGTCAGCGGTAACGGTTGCTGCCACGGTGAATGTTCTTCCTACCTTACGGCTTACAACCAACTCCTGACGGAACGGAATATCCCACTGTTGCTCTTTGGTGAATGACAGGTCCTCGCCGCCGGAGTCGTCCTCCGCTGGGCGGGGCTCGACGGGCACCTCCTCTGGTGACTGCCAGAGCGCGGCGTCGCCATGCCCCGCATAGGCGAATTCGAGGGTATAGGCGCCAGATTCTGGCGGCGCCGCGGCGGGAAATTCGAAGATGCCCCTGCGGCTCGGGGCAGGGGCGACCGTTTCGCTACGAATGGATCCCTGGGCTGAGAAACGGACGGTCAAGGAGCCTTCCGTGGCCGGATGGTTGTCCCGCAACCGAGTGACGTGCGCGGTGTAGACCGACTCCTGGCCGGCGGCCAGGGGCTCCACCTCGACGAACAACTCATGGCCGGAATCGAAGAGAGTGAGTTTCAAGTTGCCCTCTCCGTGACCGTGCCCATGTCCCCCTTCCTCCTCACCATGCTCCTGGCTCGGCTCGCCGC
>CALGBT010000768.1 GCA_937884235.1 uncultured Pseudomonadota bacterium | reverse complement strand
TCAAGGGGGCGTAGGCCTCCACCTCCACTTCGCTTAACCGGTCACCGCAAAGGTCATAGTAGTCCTCAAAGACGTACTTCTGTGACCAGTGGGCAGAGAGCGACGGGAGATAGACATTGAGCCCCCACATGGCCTGCCCCATGCCGAGGGCCAGCAGCAGGACCAGCCCGACCCAGCGAGTCGCAGCGAAGTAGAAGAGGGCGAAGCCCAAAGCCCCGACGATGCCCGCCACCCAAATCCAGGTACTATACTCGAAGAGCGACTGGTTCAGCGCCCAGCGCACCGTATCAGTGGTGTGCGCATAAAACTGCGTATGATTCCAGTCCACCGAGCAGGTGCCGTCCTCCTGGCACTCCTCGTGAGGACCACACTCGGCGTTGGCGCAATCCGAACCGGGCAGGCAGTCCGGCTCCTGCCCGCAACTCGCCGGCGTCTGATCAGTGGCCGAGGCATCGCCGTCGATGGGCAGATGGTCGGGCAACCGGCGGTCATACTTGTATGTGAAAAGATCCCGGTAAAGCTGCGGTTCCCGACTCAGGTTGTAGGTGACTCCAACGAGGATCCCTATGGCCAACACCGCCCCAACGCGGGCCACGAAAGCGGGCTTGCGAACCAACTGCGCAAGCGAAACTCCGATAAGGATCGCCATGGGGGGTAGGGCGGGGAAGATGTAGTGATGGAACTTCGTCTTCGCCAACGTGAAAAGCAGATAGCTGATGAAGAACCAAAGAAACACGAAGAGCTTGAACTGGTTGTCCCGAGTCTTCAACGAGAGCCGCAAACGACTCAGCAACAGAATGACGAGCGGAACCAGCGCAACCCAGGGGTACATCCCAATACCCAGCCACTTCAGGAAATGCTCAAAACTTCCCGAATCGATCTGGTGGACCCCAGTTCCCAACCGGTTGAAGTGGTCGTGCACGAAGAAGCGCGTATAAAACGCGTTGCCGTGCTTGATGAACATCGCGACGTACCAGGGCAGCACCACAGTGAGAAATGCGAGAATGGTGCGCGGAATCGTGAAGACCCGCAGCAACCACCACTGCCTGGTTAGAAGCAAGTAGCCAAAGACAACGGCCCCGGGCAACGCAAACCCCAATAGGCCCTTGCCCAGGCTGGCCAACCCCGCCATGGTGGCAAAGATAAGTATGTAGCCAGCGCGCAAGGTCTTGTCCTTGAACTCCTCGTCCAGTTCCTGGCGCCGCAGCAAACGCAGCAGCAACGGGCCACCAAACCAGCCGAGGAAACCCAAGCTCATGACCCCATAAATGAGCGCGTGGTAGGTGCCATTGCTCTTAATGAGCGCCAGCAGGCGCGCCACCGGTGCCAGATTCTCAAAGGCCGCGTCGCTCTGCAGGTCAGTGGCCAGAATCACGAACTGCGGAATGGTGGCAAGCAAGTACACGCCAACGGCAAAGAGCACCTTGGAGATCAAGCTTCGCGTCGAGACGCGCCCCTCCCACGGCCCGAAAAGTGCCAGCAGGCAGAAGACGAACCCCACCGTCATGGGCGCCACGTAGATCATGTCGGTCTGGGCTTGCCTGGCCAGGAAGAAGAACTGCGGGCTGGTAGCCATCACCAGCCCCCCAATAATCCCCGCTCGCCGCCCCCAGATCTTCCCCACCCCATAGAAGGTAAAAAACGACGCAAGCAACCCGAACAGAGCCATGGGCAGCCTGATCGCCCAATCGTTGAAGCCAATCAGCCTGACCGCTGCCGCCTCCATCCAGAAGATCAATATCGGTTTGGAATAGAAGTAAGTTCCCTGCTGTGACTGTGCCCCGATTTTCGCCCGATAGCCCCACCACGGACTGATCCAGTCATAGGATTCAACCATATTCCGGCTGACTTCCCCGTAATGAGTTTCCCAGGGGTCCCAAAGACCAAAGGCCCCAACGTTGGGCAGAAACAGCAGGCCCAGAAGCAGCAGAACCGCGAGCCTGACAGCCCACTCGTGCCGTGGTCGCTCCCATGGTACCCGCTCACCAATCGGCAGTGTTGTGCGCACTTGTTCTTCCATGAACTCCCTTCCCAGCGACATCGCACAAAAATTCGCATTCTTCTAACCCGTACAGGCCAAAATTGCAAGGACATTTGGGGCGGCTGCGAGGAATGGGAATGGGGGCCGCATTGGCAGCAGTCAACTCAGGTTTCGTACTTTTTTGCGCAGCGTTTCCAGGGCCGCAGTGTGAATCTGCGAGACCCGCGATTCGGTAACCCCGAAGATGGCCGCGATTTCCTTTAAGTTCAGGCCTTCAAGGTAGTAGAATGTTATCATTTGGCGAGGCCGATCCTTGAGATCTTCGACGACCCGTAACATAACCTCGTAGTCATCTTTGAATTCGGTCTCTTGGGAGGGGTCAGGGGAGTTGGGATCCCGCAAGAAGTTGAGGCCGCTAACGCGGTCCGAATCGTTGCGCCGAGGCCCCAGGTCCTCCAACTGAACCATCCTCTGTGGCACCAGACGGCGGCTCAGCTCCTCGTACTCCGCCGCGTCCATGTCAAGGCCCGCAGCCATCTCAGCGTCCGTGGGACGACGCCCAAGCTCCGCCTCCAGCTGATTTCGAACCTGGCGCAACTGCCGCCCCTCCAATCGCACCGAGCGGGGAGCCCAGTCCAACTGCCGCAACTCGTCAAGCATGGCCCCCTTGATGCGAATCCCACAGTAGCGACGGAAGAAATGACCCCGCTCTGGATCGAAGCGGTCCACCGCGGAAATGAGGCCCACGATTCCCGCACTTACCAGGTCATCATAACCCACATGCTGCGGAAGGCTTGCCTTCAGTCTGCGCGCTATGGCCCTCGCCAGGGGCACGAAACAGTTGATGATGTAGTGCCGGTCTCGGGCCCCTAGAGGCCCCTTCAGCCAATACTCTTCCCAGGGTTGATCGAGGTCTTCCCGCAGACCCATTCAGGCTCCCTCCAACGGCCGAAACTCCGCCCGGCACGGACCTTCAGGCTATTGGATGCCGCCCCGGAAGTCAACGCAAAGGACGAGGCCAGGGTGCCTCAAGATGGCCAACTTTTGTCATTGCAATACGTGACTACGAGTAATAGACTGGCCACGTCCGCGTGGACGGGAGGTCACCTGGCAAGGTTGCCGCTGCCAGGTGAAAGTTGAACTGAGGTCCGGCGACCTGCACAAGGTGAGCGAATGATCGATACTACTCTCGCAAACAGCTACAACATCAAACGGGAACTCTACAGCGACAAGTTGGGTTCCGTGTTCTACGGTGAGCACGTTTCCGACGGCTTCGGCGTTGCCGTACATGTCATCGACGCCGCCATCGCCGTCAGTGATGAGCAGGTTGCTGCCATCCTGCAAGCCGCCGCCGTTGTACGCGACATCCAGAGCCCTACGCTCTGCCCGGTCATCGACACCGGCATTACTGACAGTGGCGCCCGCTTCTTCGTCAGCGCCATGCCCGACGCGGTGCCTTTGGTTACTTTTGCCAAGGGCGGCCTCGCCCTCAACGACGCCCTCGACATCTCCTTCCAACTCTCCACCGGCCTTGGAGTGGCGGCCCTTGAAGGTGTCCCCCACAAGGGGCTCTCAGCCAATAACGTCCTCGTCTCCAGCTCCGAAGGTGGGGCCCTGGTTGCCCGCATCATCGGTTGGGGATTTGACGCTCTCCTCCCAGCCTTTGCGGCTGGCCAGAAGGATGAACTCTTCTACGGTGCGCCCGAGTATATGTCGCCGGAACTCTGTTCAGGCAAAAGCTGGACTGACCAGGGGGACATCTACTCCCTGGGAATCCTGGTCTACCAGATGATCACTGGCAAACCACCATTCATCTCCAGCAACTTCAACACCACGCTCAAGCGCCAGATCTACGAAAAGCCACTACCCCTCCACCTGCTCAAACGCGGCGTGGCACACATCAACGATTTCGAGAAGATCATCTTCCGCGCCCTGCAGAAACTGCCAACCAAACGCACCGAATCAAACGCTATCCTGGCTGCCGAATTGCGCGACTTCCGTGAGCAGTTCGCCCCCGACGCGGAGTTCGCATCCCCCCCGGCTCCAGCCTGGCCAGCCATCATCGGCGTGGTCGGTGGTGGAACCGCAGCCGCAGCAGCTACTGGCGACCAAGAGCAGCCTGCCGCGGCCGGTCGCTCGGAAACCATGATGTTCGCTGGTATTGGTCAAATGGAACAGGCTGATGCGGCCACAGACAGTGACGAGGCCGCTGATGAGGGCGACACCCTGAGAATGGGGGACGTCCCCGTCGACGAGGCCGATGCAGGTGAAGAGGCGACCGCAACCCCCGAGCCGGAAGCTACTGAAGAGCGGCCCGCAGCCCCCGCCACTCAGGTCTTCGAAGCCCCCACTCCAGAACAGACGAAAGCCGCCGCAGCTAAGGCCACGGGCGAAGAACCCCACGACGAAGATTGGTTCGTTGAGTCACCCCAGGAGCTTGCTGACCGTGAAGTAACCGAATCCTGGGCCACCAAGAAGGGTCCTTCAAATGTCAAGTTCTACGTGGTCGTCATCTCTGTGGCCCTGGTTATCGTAGCTGCCCTCGTCTATCTCATCTCGGCGATGAATACCGCCGAGACGCCCGCTGCCGATGCGGCGCGAAAGCCCTCCATTGAGGCACAACGCAAGGCCGAAGCGCAGAAGGCGGCAGAGGCCCGCCAGAAAGAAGCGGAGGAGCGCAAATCAAAGGCTACCAAGGACGAAGAACTCTCCAGGGAAGAGGAGTTCAAGAAGATCCAGGAGCAGGCCCGCCAGGTCGCCGAGAAAGAGCGCGAACGGGAAGCCAAGGAACAGGCGGAGCAGAAACTTCTTGCCGATAAGGTCATGAAGGAAGCCCAGCGCAAGGCACTCGAGACCCAGCAGAACCTCATGAAGTTCAATGAGCGTGTGGGCGAATACCGGAACATGCTTAAGACTAAGAAGGAACAGTGGCAAGATAAGTCAAACCTGCTCAAAGTCGGCGAGATCAACAACCTCATCGCTGAAGTTGCTGGCTTCCAGACAAGGGCCGCTGAACTGGCCATTCCCGAGTCAGGCAAGATGATTGACGCAGCCGTCGCTCAACTGGATACCATCCAGAAGGACTTCGGGGAATTTACCGCCAGAGCCGATGTTGCACTGACGGCCGACGTTGAAGCCCCGGCCTCCACCGAGCTTACCGAAGAGGAAGCCGCCAAAAAGGCCGCAGATGACGCGGCCCGCCTGGCCGAGGAAGAAGCCGCCAAGAAGATGGCCGAAGAAGCCGCAGCAAAGGCCGCAGAAGAGGCCGCCAAGCTAGCTGCGGAAGAGGCTGCCAAGGCGGCAGCAGAAGAAGCCAAGGCCAAGGAACTGGAAGAGCGCAAGCTCGATTCTGGCAAGTCCGCAGAAGAAAAGAAGGCCGAAGCCAAGGCGAAGGCCGAGAAAAAGGCCGAAGAGAAGAAGAAGGCCGC
>CALGBT010000767.1 GCA_937884235.1 uncultured Pseudomonadota bacterium | reverse complement strand
CCAGGCGGTCGTAGATGAGATAAGGAATATCTTTCCGGATGTCATAGTCGATGCCGGAAGCCCGTAAGCACGGGCCCGTGAAACCGTAATTCACCGCCAGGTCTCGCGGCATGACCCCGACACCGCACATGCGCTGGGCAAAGAGCACATCGCTCTGCAGCATGCCCGCAATGGCGGTCACCTGCTGCTCGGTGCGAATGGCACAGCTGGCAAACCTCTCGGCGAAACCATCGGGCAAATCAAATCGCACTCCCCCTACCCTGGCGTATGACAAGGTCACGCGAGCACCAGTCAGCTCCTGGAAGAGAGCGGAGTAGCTCTCTCGGGCCTCAACGGCCATGCGCATTGCAGGGAGGCTACCCAGGGCATGGGAGATAGCTGCCAGGAAGCTCAGGTGCTCCTGGACTCGAGCAATCTCTGCGATGATCGTGCGGATGTACTGCGTACGCTCCGGAACTGTCAGCCCCAGCAGCTTCTCCACAGTCAGGGCCAGACCAACACTGCCAATGGCTGGAGAGAGGCAGTTCAGGCGGTCAGCATATGGAAAACACTGGTCGTAGGTGGACTGCTCGCACATCTTCTCGATACCGCGATGGTGATGGCCGATTTCGAGGTGGGCAGTAGCCACCGTTTCGCCAGCCATTTGCAGGCTCACGTTCGCGGTGCAATGGAGCGCAGGATGGGACGGGCCCATTTGTATGAGTAGCTCCCGTTTCTGCAGACGGTTGGAAGCATCTAGCATGGCCAATCCTCTTCCGGGGAGGAGTCCAGCTCTGCTGGCCGATTCCCACCCAGGGTGGGCATCTCCATGGTTGGTTGGTAGCCTCGCAAGGGGTAGTCTTTGCGCAATGGGTGGCCCACAAACTCCGGATACAAGAGCAGTCGACGAAGGTCCGGGTGATTGGCAAAGTGAATGCCGAACATGTCGAAAGTCTCCCGCTCGTACCAGCTGAACCCCGGCCATATCGGGGAGAGGGAGGGGAGCTGAGGGGCACCTGCCGTGAGTTGCACCTTGAGGCGAATGCGGTGGCCGTGAGACAAAGAGCGCAGATGATAAATGACCTCGAACCGCGTGGCACACGGCCGGGGAGACGGATGGGAGAAGTAATCTACTGCCGTCACGTCAAGGGGCAGGTCGAAAGCCAGGGCGGGGTCGTCTCGAAGGAGGCCGGCAATCTCGAGAAGCTGGCCAGGGGCCACCACCGCAGTTTCATCACCGCAGTCTGCATGGGTGGCAAGAATGGCCTCGCCGAACCTGCTCTTGAGGGCATCAAGTACGCCGGAGCTCAAAGGTCCTCCAGTGTTGCTGGGGCTAGCAACCACTATAGCTGGTACCACGCCCACGCACACGCGTCAACCTGCGCAAGCCCGCAAAAAACCTGACATAGAGGCTGTCTCGTGGTAATCAACGTAGTGAATGGACTGCCGTCACGCGGCAGCCAGGCAGCTTGCAAGAGGGGAAGGTTGATGATGGAGCGCAATGCACTTCTGGTAGCAACGATTGTGACGATGTTGGGACTGTCGGGTCTGGCGTATGCTCAAGCACAACCTGCTGCCGACTCGGCCCCCCCAGACCCAGCTGCGCCGCTGGTATCAGCCTGGGAAGATTACCCAACGGTGGACCCGATTCTGCTGAGTGTGGGCCCGGGAGCACGGGCCCTCGACCCCGTGGCAGTTCCGGCCGCCACCTGTCGGGCGGGCAAAAAGTGGTGTAATACCGTAGTGGAGATCATCACCCGAGACCTCACTCTCTCCGGTTTCTTCAAGGTGCTGGATGCCGAGGCCTACGTCGCCGACATGAGCCGCGAATCCCTTTCGGATACGAAGTGGGACGACTGGTTCAACGTTGGTGCTAAGTATCTCATTAAGGTTGAGGTGCAAGGGGCCGGCAAGAGCAACTTCGCCCTCTCTTTTCGCCTCTACGATGTCAACCTTCGCAAGAGCATGAAGCTGGAGTACCAGGAAGCAGCGGTCTCAGCCAAGGGGGTGCGGCGGGCCGTCCACAAGTTCGTCAACGAGGTCATCCGCGTTATCACCGGAACGAAAGGCCCATTTGGTGGGGCCATTGCCTATGCGTTGCGCACCGGGCAGGGCAGCAAGGGGATCTTCACCATCGCAGTGGACGGCATGGGCACCAGTTCGCGCTCCCCGGCAGACTCTATCAACATGCTGCCGTCCTTAGCCTACGGGCACCTGCTCTATACTTCCTTCAGACCCGGTGAGCCTGCGATCTTCCTTGATGGCAAGCAGATCTCCGAGCCCGGCCGTGCCTATCGCGGCGCCCGCATGCGACCTGATGGCAAGATGATCGCGGTCAGCGCTGACTCCGGTTCGGGTCAGTCTGACATCTTCCTCATGACCATTGATGGCAAGCTTGAGCAGAACCTTACAGAGCACTGGGCCGACGAAGTGAGCCCGGCCTGGTCCCCCGGGGGCGGGCAGATGGCTTTTGTCTCCAATCGGACCGGCTCCCCTCAGATCTACGTTATGAATGGCGATGGTAGCGGTCAGCGGCGCCTGACGTTCGCCGGCGGCTACAACTCCACGCCCGATTTCGGACCCGACGGCCTGATTGTCTTTGCCGGCATGGACGAGGCCCACTCGGATATCTTCGTCGTCAACCTCTCTGGCGAAATCACCCGTATTACGCAGGATCAAGGCAACAACAAGGACCCGACCTGGTCTCCGGACGGCCGTCATCTGGCCTTCGTTTCAGACCGAGATGGCAAGCCGCACATCTACATCTCTACCGCGGACGGGCGTTACCAATTCCCTATCACGCAGAAGGGCGGGCCCTATTCCACCCTCTTCTGGGCTCGCTAGGATAGCGGCGATGCTTGAGGCTCTCAGCGGCCGCAGGACTCTGCTCGCCCTGGCGGTTGGTGCCTCCGCGGTGCTCGTCTACCTGAACGCGCTCCCCGCCCAATTCGTTCTTGATGATTTCCCCGCAGTGGTCAACAACCCCGGTGCTCACTGGCCGTTGGATTGGCAGGGCATTCTCTTCACTAATTACTGGGGCAGTCCCGAGCATTATCAGAGCCTGACCATCTATCGTCCACTGGCGACACTCTCCTTCGCCCTCAGCGACTGGGCTGGTGCGGCTGGTAATGCTGCCGCTCACCGGCTGATCAATGTGGCGCTTCACGCCGGTTGCTCGGTACTCGTGTTCTACCTTACCTGGTTTCTCCTCGTGCCCGTCAAAACGTCCACAGGTCCCGGTGGAGAGTATCACCCGGTCTGGCTCAAAGGGGGCGCGGCCACCATCGCGGGACTGTTGTTCGCCCTGCACCCGGTGCATACCGAAGCAGTAGTGGGCGTGGTCAACCGGGCCGAGCTGCTAGCTGCCTTCTTTGTGCTGCTGGGGGCTCTAGGCCTGCTGCGTTTGCGGCGCGGGCGCATGTGGCTGCTGCCATTGCTCTATGGGCTGGCACTCTTGTCCAAGGAGAATGGCGCAACCCTCTGGTCCGTGTGTATTGCCTACCATCTGGCCGCTTACGCCAGCGAGCGTTTCGGGGGAACGCTGCGACTGCGTCGCCGGGACCTGATGCTGCATATAGGATTCGCCGTGGTGCTGGGAGCATACCTCTTGTTGCGCAGCAACGCTGTTGATGGCTTGCTGGCCGGGGAGCTCAGCGCAGCCGATAACCCCATGGTCGGTGCCGGGTTCCTGGCCCGATGCCTAACGCCGTTTAAAGTATTTGCTGAGTACTTGAGATTGCAGATTGCCCCGGCTGGTCTCACCATTGATTACTCCCTGAATCACTTGCCGGCGGCAACGACCTTGGTGGACCTCCAGGCGTGGCTGGGCATGCTCTCGGTCATTGGCATCCTTGGCCTTCTTTATCTTGCTGTCAGGCACAACTACTTCGCCCTGGTGTTCGCTATTCTAGCTTTCTTTGGCACTTACGTGGTGGTCTCCAACACCCTCTTCTTGTCGACCATCATCATGGCCGAGCGGCTCATCTACCTTCCCAGTGCGTTCTTTCTCATCTCGGTGGTGATTGCCGGGGGCTCAGTTACGGTCTTCGCAGGCCCTCGGCTGCGGAAGGCTTTGGCGGTGGGGACTGTTTCGGTCACCCTTCTCTTCGCAGCCGGTACCTATGTGCGCAACAACGATTGGCTCACTCCCCTCTCCCTCTTCCGCACCGCGGTCGAGGCCGCGCCCAACAGCGCCAAGTCCAGACATCTCCTGGGCAACGAGTTGGCATCGCAGGGGCTGCTGGCAGAGGCGCTCTATGAACTGGATGCCGGGGCGGCCATAGACCCGGGGAATTTCGTACTGCGGACCAACACGGCGCGGGTGCTGGCGCAACTGGGGCGGTATGATGAAGCGCTCCGACATCTGGAATCGGCTCTCACCTCGGCGCCTGGCTATCGTGCGGCCTTTGAACTGGTCTGCGCCATTTATGAGCGCACCGGTCAGCCTCGTGCCGCGGGACGGCACTGTTTTCGCCGCAACGGCGCTGCCGCTAAGTCCGCCCCGTAGGACCATTTATTTGCTTGCTTTGGAATTGTCCCATCAGTAGACTGGGTCAAATTTTGACTCATCAGTTGAATTGATTTGGGTCGTGATAAACTATTTGTAGGAGGAGTGGCGATGAAGAAAGTATGGTTGTCTGTATTCGGGCTGTTTTTGGCTGTGGCCGTGGCTGGCTCAATTAGCTTGAACTGCGGTGGCGGCGATGGCGATGGTGATGCCGACAATGACTGCAAGGTCTCCTGTGACGCCAAGGAATGCGGCGAAATTGATGGCTGTACTTGCGGAACCTGCGGCGACGACGAGACTTGTGGCGCCGACAACATGTGCGCGTCCACCATCACGGAAGAATGCGTAGCAGCTTGTGATGCAGCCGAGTGTGGCGAAGTGGACGGTTGTGCTTGCGGCGATTGCGCCGAAGGCTTCACCTGTACCGACAATGCCTGCATCGATGACACCCTCGATTGCGAAGCCATCTGCGGCGATGCCGAGTGTGGCGAAATCGAAAAGTGCCCCTGTGGCGAATGTGGCGAAGGTCTCTCCTGCGCCGCTGACAACACCTGTGAATGCGTCCCCGACTGCACCGACCTTGAGTGCGGCGACGACGGCTGCGGCGGCGACTGCGGCACCTGCCAGTATGGCGATTGCACCGATGGCGTCTGCCCCGAGTGCGTTCCCGCATGCGATGGCAAAGAGTGTGGCATTGATGGTTGTGGCGGCACCTGCGGCGCTTGCGCAGACGGATTTGCCTGTCAGGCGGGTGCGTGCCTTGAGAAGGGCGTTTGCTCCGTTACTGAAGGCGATGTACAGAAAGTTATCTACATGGAAATCGGCAAGGGCGGTCACGCTGGCGAAGCCATGGATGTTGACGGCGACGTTGACACCTGCGCCCCCACCGGCGACTGCGAAGATGGCCTGAACAACCAGCT
>CALGBT010000766.1 GCA_937884235.1 uncultured Pseudomonadota bacterium | reverse complement strand
TTTTGGGCGGCGCGTCCGCTGGTTTTGGCTGCTTGCCGGACGGCCGGGTCAATTGCGGACCGAGGGCCAGAAACTGCGATGAATGTTGCTGAATGTGCGGAAATGCAAAGGCTTTTGGGCGGCGCGTCCGCTGGTTTTGGCTGCTTGCCGGACGGCCGGGTCAATTGTGGACTGAGGCCAAGAAACTGCGATGGATGTTGCTGAAGGTGTGGAAATGCAAAGGCTTTTGGGCGGCGCGTCCGCTGGTTTTGGCTGCTTGCTCCTGGAGCGGGGAGGGAATAGAATTGGGGTTGAGGCGGTTTCACGTTATTAGGAGGGCACCGAATGGGCAGTCATACTCGGTTGCAGAGACATTGCCCCGACTCTTCGCCGACTGCGGACTCCTTCTTCGCCGCACGCGGATACACCAGAGCCCCGCTGGTGGTCCAATGGATGGCGACCCTTCGGTGCCCTCTGGATTGCCCTCATTGTTTGGCGGCTGGTTCTGGCCGCGGTTTGGGTGACATGCCTCTTTCTGAGGTAGAGGAATTGATCCGGCAGGTAGCGGACGCGGCCATTCCCGAGTTTCTTGTGACGGGAGGGGAGCCGTTGGTCCGAGAGGACCTCCCCGAAGTGATTGAGTTGTTACGCAAACACTGTGTAGCGTGGAGCTTGAACACTTCGGCCTACCCCTCCAGTTCAACGCGCCGGGCACTGGAGCGTTATCCTCCGGCCTTCGTAGCGGTCAGCCTTGACGGTCCGCGTGCTGTGCACGATGCCTTTCGAAAACGGCCGGGCTCCTTTGACGAGTGCCTGGCATCAATTGCTTTCCTGCGCGACCTGGACGGCTGTGCTGTCACTGCGGGCACGACCGTCACCACGATCAATCTGCCGCATCTCCAGGAGACCTTTCGTCTGGTGCAAGAATCAGGGGCTGATGCTTGGGGCATCCATTTGTTAATTCCGGAAGGTCGGGCGGCAAGGCGCAAAGACCTTTTTCTTTCCGGCCGGCAGATGAAGTCCTTGCTGCGATTTGTGGCCCGAAAGCGCCGGCATTTTCCCGTGGGCCTTGCTGACGAATTCGGTTACGCCGGCGATTGGGAGCCGTTGCTTCGAGATGCCCCTCTCAACTGCGGTGCGGGTCGGGCTCAGGTGGTGATTTTGCCGGATGGTTCGGTAGTTCCGTGTACAACCCTCGACCGCTCCACTGCCGCCGGCAACCTTCACGCCTCTCCGTTGATGTCAATCTGGCACGACGGTTTTGCGGAGCTGCGTGGTTCCGCTGTGGCGAGCAAGTGTCGGGGTTGCGGTTTTGCGCGGGCCTGTGAGGGTGGCTGCTGGCTGCAGCGACGGGCTGGAACCCAATGCTACAAGTCCACATGGGAGCGGCCGGACATGCTGAAGACGGCGGCAGGCATCGCTCTCTGCCTCGGCATGGCCGCGGCGGTGGATGCAGCCCCACCGGATATCGCGGCGAAGCCCTCTCGGCAGTACGCTCTGCTGGAGGACGCTCCTGCGGAAATGGGTAGCCCTCTGGAGGGGGCTATTCTATCGCACCAGGCCGCTGACCTCCCCTTCCATTGGTCGTTCAAGAAGGAGAAGGTCGACGAGCAAGGCCGGTCTGCCGGGTTTGTTGCTGCCGAGCCGTTGAAAGACGATAGCGGCGCCCAGTTCCTGCACAAGTGGTACGCTGGCGGTCTACCAGCCAACATCGAGGGCCGGGTCAAGGCGGCTGCTACCGCCCTGCGCACCAGCCATCGCTCACTTGGTCTGGCGGCGGTTCTATGGCGCTTTGTTCTGGAGCCGACGCTGGACGGTCCGCTGCCCCACAAGCGTTCCACGGATGAGCGCAAGCTCCTTGCCGAGGGCGTACTTTTGGTGGGCAAGGCGGCAACCAAGTGGCGCAACGAAATCGTCAAGCTTCAGTTGGACCCATATCTGCTTAGAGGGCGCACATCACTGCGCCACCGCTTCGAATTGAGCAAGGCATACCGCCCCGCCCCCCCATGGGTTCGGCTCGCCCGGGACACCCAGGCTGAGCGTTGGGGCCAGTCTGGCAGCGGCCTTCCGGAACCCATCTCGGCGGAATTTGTTCTTCATCATCCCTATGCGGAAGAGATGCGCCTCTCGCTGCTTCTGCCGAAGAACCGTGAGGGAACAACCCTGGGGCCCGATGGCGAGGGCAAGGCTGCTGGCGGATTTGAGCTAGGCATCTTCGACATTCTGCACGGCCCGCAGGGGGAAGAGTGTGCCCTGAGTGTCGCCTGGAGTATTGAGCCAAAGACGAGCTTCGACATCAGGCTCCAGCCGGGAGTGGCGTACACTTACGTGGATCTGATTCGCTTGGTGCATGAGGCCCACAAGGATGCGTTGCGCAAGGCTGCTCACGGGACCCTAGGTCAGGCGGACGGGCCACTGGTCGCCAACCCTCTCCACCTGCTCCTCTACCTCGCGGCCAGCCGTGAAGAGCCTGTGGAAGGCGGCCGTCCATCACTTCATGAAGCCTCGTCCTGGTATCTGGCTGACTTTTTTCTTTTCTGATCTTCCATCCGAGAGAACCTAGTCGCACAATACCCTGGCAGGAGGAGTGATGAAGAACCGCCCGGTTTCGACAGTTATTGACCTTGAAAAGTGCACTGGCTGCGGCTTGTGCGTGGAGATTTGCCCGTCCGACACGCTCTCGCTGGTGGATGGACAGGCACGGGTTACTGGACAAGAGTCGCTGGGGTGTGACCAGTGTGCGGCGGTCTGTCCAGTGGGGGCGGTGAGGGTTGAACGGGCGGCCAATGATGCCCTGAAGTTCGCCACCGTGGAGGTTCCCGACAGTTGGCTTC
>CALGBT010000765.1 GCA_937884235.1 uncultured Pseudomonadota bacterium | reverse complement strand
ACCGACGGCACAGCCGAAGAGGTGGAAGAAACGGCGGGCAAGCTGGGGCTCTCCGACCGCCTGACGCTGGTCCGCCACGAACAACGCCGCTACAAGACCCGCAACGTCGTGGATGCTGTACGTGACTTGGTCGCCGATGACGAAATCGTTGTGATGCTCGACGGCGATGACTGGCTGGCTCATGACCGCGTACTCGAGAAGCTGGCAGAAGCGTATGACGAGGGGTGGGACGTGGTCTGGGGCAACTGGGTCGGTTCTGACGGCATGGCCGGCACCTCTTGGCATCTCAACCCCTTTCGGCCGCCGCGGCGGCAACCATGGATAACCAGCGCACCCTTCAGCTTCAGGGCTGCTCTACTCAAGGATGTGCCGGTCGAGGAGTTCAAAGACGACGACGGCAACTGGTTCCACTGTGCGTGCGATCAGGCCATCGCATTGCCCGTTCTGGAACGTACTATCCGTCGCAAGCACATCGAAGAAGTCCTCTACGTCTACAACCGTGCCAACCCCAACAGCCACGATCGCCAAGGAAATCGTGTCAACCCTCTGGTCAGCGAGGCCCAGGCCGCGGCATCGAAAGTAATCTACTCACGTCCGGCCATTCTGCCGCCCCGGGATTCCGAGTTTTTTCGCCGCCACCGCTTCGAATTCGTCCACGCAGCCATGGCCAGCGCCAAGCGCTTTGGCGGCGACGCGGCCCGTCGATTCGTGCAATCGGAGCTGACCCGACTGGACGCTGAGGATGGCCGAAACGCTTAAGCCGGCCTGCCATTTCGGCCGTTCGGCCGGCCACTACGGCCACCTCAAAATCCGCGCTACGGCAATAGTCTGAGCACACGGTTCCTGCCAGACTCGACTATCGAGGATGGAGGGTAAGTGAGTCGAGCCGAACCACTGGTCAGTGCTTGTATCATCGCCCGCAATGAG
This sequence comes from uncultured Pseudomonadota bacterium, assembly GCA_937884235.1. Taxonomy (GTDB): domain Bacteria; phylum Myxococcota_A; class UBA9042; order CAIXZC01; family CAIXZC01; genus CALGBT01. The sequence continues at coordinate 4,005 of CALGBT010000765.1, read as the reverse complement.
GAGGCATTCGTCGACGAATGCCTGCAGGCGGTGGGGGCCCTGGCAGAGGAACTCGTTCTCGGTAACACCGGTTCCACCGACCGCACCGTCGAGATTGCGCAAGCGCACGGCGCACGCGTAATCGACGTACCCTGGGGCGAGGACTTTGCGGCAGCCCGCAACGCGGTGCTGGACAAAGCCACCGGCCGGTGGTTGCTCGCAGTTGATTGCGACGAGCTGCTCCTCGCCGACGGCGTGGCCGATGCTCTCGAGCATCTCAGAAGTGATGCCCTCCCGCCCGCGCTCCTGGTCAAGATCCTCAACCGCTATCCGAGCGGTCGCACCATCGAAATGCTCGCCCCTCGGCTTTTCGCCCGTAGTGCGGGCTTTCGATATGTACATGCAATCCACGAACAGCTCAACGCGGACGGTGCCGGAGCTGCCTTGACCAACCTCACCCTGGACCACCGCGGCTACCTGCCTGAGGGGGCCTGTGAAGCCAAGGAGCGACGCAACCTGGCCATCGCCCGCAAAATGGACGATTCGCCTCACGCAAACCACTGCGTGGCGCGCTCGGCGATGGCACTCAAGGACTGGTCACTGGCCATCGACTACAGCCGCAAGCTGGTCAACAGCGACTGCGGTCCCTTGCTCATGCTGGAAGGATGTGCCATGGGCGGCGGGGCCGCCTTGGCCAACAGTGACCGTGCATCATTCGAAACCTTCATTGCCCTGGCCAGAACCGTCTGCCCGGACGCACCTGACATCCGGCTGCTGGAGCTGCTCGCCGCTGGTCAGGATTACCTGCACAGTCTTGAGCGGTACGGCATGAAGGAACCGGGCGAGTACATACGAGCGCCCATCTTCAGGCATGAACCTGCCGGAGTCGAGGCCTGGTTGACCCGCCGGGCCATCGGCCATGACGGAACCGACACACACAGTGACTCAAGACTTTCGGCTTCGGTCGATGCCGACAAAGCACAGGAGGAAGCGAGATGCCTGGAATAGTGGATGTACGGGATTGGAACACGCTCTTCGTTGATACTACGTTGACCGAGTTGCGACAGGAGATTGAGCAGTCCATCTTGACTGAAGGGGCAGCTACCGCCCTGGCCCGGCTGGAGACGCTGCGGGTTGAGAACTGCACTGTTCATTTGGAAGGCTCAGATGACGGCCAGGCGTTTGTCACTCTACTTTCGACAACGACCGAAGATGACGTCGTTAGCACCTACCTCAGCATCTCGGCCAACTACGGGACTCCCGGCCGCCTTTACAAGTTCTTGCGCTGGCGTCTGGAGCGGCTCTCTGCCGGGGACTACTTCGCCACGTTTCGCATTCGGGTGATTCTGACCGGGGCCGATGGTTCTCGCCATTCGGTACCTGGCGTCGGCGGGTGCGGAACCATCAGGCGGCGGTCGTCCGGGTCAGGGGTGCTCCACTTCCAGCCACTCACTACGCTGATCGGTAAGGGTACTGCAGCGACCATCGAATACCCCATCCAGCCCATCGGCCAGTGGCTCGATACCGCGAGCATGCCAGGCTATCACGTGAAAGCCTTCGTCGCTTACGCAAACAATGCGGCCGTCAAGCTGGAGAGCAATCCATATCCGGAGGAATACGCGGACGCGGTCTACTGGAATGGACTGCGGGACCTGGGGAGTCCCGGGGCCACACAGTTCGCAGTGTCCAATGAAACCGCCGACGCCACGAAGAGTGGCGGCGGCTACCTGCGGTGGAGAGTGGCTCCAGTTGATCCTGCCCAGGACTGGGAAATCACCTTCAGTGTCGGCATCGTCCCCGGAGTTGCGGTGGACGGGCATTACGTTCAACCAAGGGTGAGGTAGCCGGAGACGGCCATAAAGGGAGGAAAAGATGCCCAAGACAATTGCGATGCAAGAGTTCCTGGCCATGATGGGGGCGACCGGCTTCACTCTGCCCATCATCCAACCATTCGATGGGGCCGTCGACGCGCAGCAGGCGATGGAGGCGATCTTCGATGTCCAGATTATCGAGGGTCACACAGGCCTCACTCTGGCCCTTGAGACCGCAACCGCGGGCCAGGGCCCCTGGCGAGCGATCCGCGAGTTCAATACCTATAGCCTGACCCAGGCCGCGGTCTACGCTACCTCCCGTGAGGGCGGCGGCACTCAATTCGAACGCTTTCTGCGCTGGAAGCTCGACCGTTCGAGCCTCGCCGCCGAGGCGTGGCGGACGTGTTTCAAGATCTGCGTTACGTTGAAGTGAGGGGGAGATCATGAGCTGTTCATGCAACAACAAGAACGCTGGGGGAATTGTGGTGGGGTACAATCCCGTCGTGGAAAGAGAAGCGGGCGAAAGGCGTGTTGTCAGGCAACTGGCGGGCGCGCTTGGGCGATCCACTGCAGTTGACCCGCTGCTCGCCGCCGAGATTGCTGCGAGAGCGGGGGACCCGATGAGACCCAATGGCCTCGCCGCACACCAGCCTCGACCAGGAAGTGCAGAGAACGTAGTCGACAATCTTCAGAAGGCTGGATTCCTAGGCGACGACGTCGCTGAGGCTGCCAGACAACTAGCGCGTTCCACAGGCCGATAATTAGTGATGAGGAGATAACAATGTACGACTGGAAGAGCAGGAAGCGACGTGCGGGGCCAGAGCCTGGAAACAGCCTTCTCCGGGAAGGATCACCATACGATTCCCATCGAGGCCGACTCCAGCTCGGGCAGTACGCTTCGTCGACGCCTATTGGTTACGCGAAGCCACACGAGACCCCGCTGCTGCCCCAGTTTCTAGTTTCCATGAAGGGAAAACATGAGCTGCGAGAACTCTATGACTACGTTTGCGAGGGGCTGTGGGACGCGTACCAGAACTCCAGGGCCGAACTCATCACCGCTCGGCGACCGAACAGCATCCATCAGGACTCAGCTGACAAGGGTCTGTTCGGTGTTGTAACTTACGCTCTGCCATTCAATGGCCCTTTCCCAGCTGGGCCAGTGTACGACCATTGTATTCTCCCCGAAACCGCCATTCGATTGCTTGCTGCGTTCCTGGGTTGCCATTGGGCCTTGACTGGAAAGCACGGACAGAGCTTTGAGGGCGAACAAATAATAGCACCGCCTACTCCTCCAGACATGATCCCTTCCGAGTTTCCTGAAGGATGGCCTTTCTCCGTCGGGTGCTGCTGCACGTGGTGGCCTTGTGCTTGCAGCAAAGTGCAATCAGAAGAAAGCCCTTTCATTGGCCCAGAAGAGAACCGCCATCCCTGTCGAGCCATTGTGGATGTAGACCCAGAGACCGGCTACGCCACCGCGTGGGGGAATTACCTATGCACCGGCTGCAAGCAAGAGGTGTTGCAGGACGACATTTGCGACTGGGCTCCGGGTGGAAAGGTGCGTTGGCAGTAGCTCCTCCAAGGTAGGGAGACGTGCTATGAACAGGGATTGGGAACGCGATCACGGAGTTCCTGGCAGGATGCAAGGCCCTAGGGGAATCTCCGCTGGGAATTCGTCTGGGAAGACCCCCAGTCGATCAAGAGAGCCCTTCACGCCGTTCTCCCCAGGGCAACTTAACTCCGTACCAAAGGTGCCATCAGAGTTACTGATGACGTTGGAGCAGATTCTCGACGTTCTCTTCGGAACCAACCATGTTGATATATGCGACCTGCTGTGGGCGGCCTATGTTCAGGCGCCTGCAGAACCCCCAGACTCACCGGGCTTTGACGTAGCGGGGACGTCACGTCTGTCATCGGGATGTCATGTCGACGTAGGGGTGTGGGACAGAGAGGGATATGATTGTGGTGCGCACGGGTGTGGAATCCCTATCTGCTTCGACTTCTACGGCTGCGTGCCTCCGCGCACAGCCGTGCGGATGGTGGCTGCATTGCTGGGGTGCGAGTGGGCCTTTGTTAAAAACAAGATCCCGAACGAGTTGGGGGGCGGAAACAGTGTCGCCACCCCCATCTCGAACGTGCCATCTTTAGATGACTTTGGACCCACATGGCCGGAAACCCCGGAAGGATGGGAGAACGTAGGCCCCGGAATACCAGGGGG
>CALGBT010000764.1 GCA_937884235.1 uncultured Pseudomonadota bacterium | reverse complement strand
TCCAGTGCCATAATTTCTGGAACTTCAGTGCCAGACTTGACGGAACCCACAAAGGGGGCTGATCGTGGGGAATGTGACAGTGGCGCTGGTGTCGTTTTTCGCGACAGTCTGGAGAGCGTAAGTACCCATACGAGCAAGTTGGCACCGGACCTACTTCATGCATGGAGTCATCGCTGTCTGTCGCTGGTGGCCCTGCAAAGGGGTCGGTCAACACCGCGGCTGGCTCAGCAGGAATCGAGAACTTCGCTCAGTACGCCCGTAGCCCCGTGACCACTCAACACTACTGCTACGCACTCAAACAATTGCTCCTGGCAGCCACGGAGTTGCCTCTCCGGCGAAGGGAGGCTTTCGCAGATCTGTCGCTCGGGCTCTCGCTTGCAGAGACGGCAGACCGGTACGGTATTTCCACCCGTAGGGCTGGCCGACTCAGGAAACGAACATTCGTCTCTCTCAGAGCCTACCGGCCATAGACAATTCGATCTTTCAATCAGGGGAGCCCCACTAGGCTCCCCTTCTTCGTCTTGAAAGGGCTTCCTCAAGTTGCTGACTTTCGGTTCTTCCGTAGCGCAGGGTTGCAGTCTTGCGGGGTCTTCCAAGAGACGATTCCATTTCGCAATCCGCCATTGCAGAGCGTGACGATCGACCGCAACGCCAGGCCACGGCCGGGTGCGCTCGACCTTGATGTCCACTTGACTACTCTTGTCTGATGAGCACCTTGTTCTTTCCACCCCGTTTCGCTTCAAGCAGCATGTTATCCGCCTGCTCGAAAAAAGCGCCGATTTGACCGTCTTCGAGGGAGTTGCCCAGGGGAGTCTTGTGTGGGACTAGAGCCAGCCTCGCTCGAGGTCGGTTCGCCTCAGGTCGAGGGTCTCCTGCCAGTTGCCACTGGATATTCCATCCGGGGTTTGGAAGAACCCCTTCACCGCCGCCCGCGAGCCGAATCGTACACAAAGGTCTTGAATGGTCTCGTCGATGCCTTGCACCTCGGAGAGCATGCTTTTGGCGTTGAAACAGACCCACAAGACATTGAAGTCGTCGAAGGCTGCTTGGCACCCGCTGCTCTTACACATCAGAGACCCAGCTTCAGCTTCCCCTTCTTCCAGGACCTTACCCTCGAGCGTCTGCATGGAGTATTTGAATGGGACTCTCATACCCTCGCAATCAGGAGCGATCTCGGGGTCCGTAGCCAAGCCGAATTGGATGGGTTTGCCTGATTCGCTAGGAGAGATGACTATGTTGAATATCGGGGGCTCCTCCTCAAGGCCTTGCAGCGTTGGCACTGGAACTTCCCAGACTCCAATGAGCATGTCGAAGCAATCTTCAGCTGAGTATCCATGCTGCTCACTTGGCGGTATACTCATTTCAGTAGTCTCACTGGTCACACAAGGGTCAGACCCCTCTTCTGCGTCGCAACCCTGGGACAGCAGCGGCACGATGAAAAGGGAGAGCAGGAGAAGGCCACGCGTTTGTCCAATCTTCGAGATTAGCCTCACGTTTCTCAAAGTACACCTCCAGAATAGTCGATGATAAGCTCAACAATTTTGCCATGCCCTCTTCCAGTGTCTGGAATATAACTGGCGGCCGTCGCCAACTTGAGACAATACCCTCCGGCGCATCCCGGGTAAGGAACAAGTACGTTCTTGAAATTTGGGATGCCAAGGTGCGTATCGTAACCTTGAGTCTCGGAGAGCCTGTCCAGCACAACGCCAGCTGCTTCTGCCGGACTCACACCGATCTCAACGACTGGTTTGGAGCGGTCCAGCGCTGGCCATCGACCGATCATCTTATAGAACGTTCCGTCTAGTTTGTACGAGAGCACAAGTCTTGAGCCATACACCTCCACGCCACTGATGGTCCGCTGGACCAGAACCTTGTAAGCCTTGGGCGCAGTGACCACGTTGGAACCATCCCGGTTGCCAATCTGAGACATGAGACGGCGGACCAGCATCTCCCCGATCTCATCAGTGGACACTCCTACAGCTGAAAGAGAGTTCAACGCCATTTGCTCGACATCCGCCTTGCTCGCATGCGTAGTCGGAGACGAGAGGCTAACGTTCTTGCTCATCAACCACACCTTGCCGGTCTTTCGGTCAAGCGAGAACTCGAAGTTGCTCGATTCGGCCTTGAGTATGCCATCCTTCTCCCCGATACTCTCGAACGACTCTCCGCAGAACGACTCCGCCACAAGCTCTGCTGAGGCGATGGAGGCAAACTCTCCCTGCGTAGGTGAATTGACGATCACCGATGCAGTGATTCCACTGGGGGCCAGCGAAAAGTCATTGCTGCCACCGGGGGCAAACTCTTCAGCAGCCGAATCCTCACCTTCCGGTGAGCCGCTCAAAGCGAGCAAGGCTGTCTCACTACCCTCCAATGCTGCCGTCAACGCTGCTTCTGAGTTGCTCTCACCCTCATTAGCCGTAGGTGCGCACGCTACCAACGGAAAGCTCATGAATATCCCAACTATGCTCCCAATAACAAAGACCCTTCTCATCTTCTGTTCTTTCATCATTTAGCTTCTCCTTTTCTACTACAATGGGTCGCCCAGGTGGGGATGGCAATCCTCAACATAGTAGTACCCACTGTGGCTGTGATCTCCAGGGTCCGCTCGGTCTTCGAATCCCCCATAAAGTAAGATATCCTCACACTGCTGCGCTGTGTCGCAAGACAATGCAACCACAGCGCAGTCATCATTACCCCAACCACTCCAGATGTGGTTTGTGTAGTCTATCCAGTTGTCCCCGATGCCATTGTAGCGGCTAGCATCGACAGCATCGACGATGTCATTCGAGTGGGTACTACTATCGTGTACTCCACCATGATATCCTAGGATGACTGTCATGTTTCCCGCCGTTTGCATCACATTGGAGATGGCTCCAGTCCACCACACGCAATCCTGCAGAAAGTGACACGAATCCGCCATTAGAATATCCATATCCCCGTTTGCGCCGCCGCTACCCAATTCTAGGTCGTGGAGGCCGTATCGGCCTTCCGCTAGGACTTGACAACTCCCGCCGGAGGTCTTCATTCCCGGAAGAATGCTTGAGAAGTGAAGCGGGATTTCGTCGACACATGTGGCGCTCCCATGCGTGCACCAGAACCCTACATCGGCATGGTCAAGCCCGAGATTCGAATCGTCATCATATCCCCAGGTATGGCAGTCGTCATCCACAAACTGACCTGAATGCGGGGTGTAGTCATAGTCAGTGTAGCTCCAGGACCAGTCTACGTCGAAGATCTCGAATACCCCATCAAGGGTATCCCAGCAGTAGATGGTCCGCGTCTCCGAGCACTCATATGGGTACTCGCTCGGATCCCCGTACCCTTCTACTGCGAGTGCATAGAACTCGTTGGCAGCCTTGACTACGGGTGAGAAGGAAAGAATGGACAGGATCAGCAACGTCAGCGTTGCCAATCCGACCCGGACCTGAAGCTTCTTAATGAGTAATGTAGACAGCATTCAACGTCCTCCATTGATTACAAGGCAGTGAAACAGCCGATTCTAGGCGGTGTCGCCACAGGGCGGCTGTTGGAGGTGGAATCGTGCTGAAGAAGAATGGGAGATTAAGCAACAAGGAACGTGACAAAAAAAAGCTGCTTGTCAGCCAATGACGGCAGATACTCATGTAAAGTCCCAGCTGGGTAGTTGTCTGCCACCGTCTTTGCCGATTCCAAATGCCGGAAGAGTGCCAATTGCTTGTGCAGAAGAGTCCCTCATCGGCATCGCAGAAGACTGCCCTAATTGCCGTTGTCATACGTTTGTCCCCTAACCATGGCCCGATTATACCGGACACGGAGTCCGGCATCAACGGTCCTGTTGAGGGGGGAAGATGGAAAGAGAAAGGAAGGGCAGTCGAGGGCACTACACTGACCGGTTTGTGGCAGTTGTGCTGGAGGAGGCAGACCGCTCTGGGGTGAGGAAGGCAGTGGAGCGGTACGGGGTGCCGGGCAGCACGGTGCAGTACTGGCGTGTGCACTCGGCCGCCGAGAAGCGGGCGGCGGTGGCCGACGTGGCGAGACTGGGGACCGCGGCGGCGGCCCGACAAAACGGCGTCTGTGACCAGACCATCCGCAACTGGCGCAAGGAGCTTGAGGGGGCCGTGACGGGGTGTGCGCCCGGCGATGAAGCGCCCGGCGTCGGCCGAACCACCGCGGCCGTTCGGCGAGCACGCCCGGCACCACCTGCGGCAGTAGAGGCCGGTGCTTCGGCTCGGCAGGTGGGGAAGCGGTACACCCCTTCGCAAAAGGCGGCGGCGGTTGCCATGGCTGTAAGCGATGGGGTGTCGGCCGCGGCCCGTACGGCAGGCGCGACGCCGCAGAGCATCTACCGGTGGCTGGAGGCGACCCGGCGGACGGCAGGGGAGCCGATGGAGCGGACCTGGGAGCAGACGGAAGTCGAGAAGCAGCGGGACCTGGAGATCCTGCACGAGTGGCACAAGCAGCCCGGCCTGGGGCCGAGCCAGATCCGCAACCAGCTCCGCCGCCGCGGCATCCACTCGTCGACGCTGACGGTACGCCGGGTGATGGTCGACGCCGGCTACCGCCCGCCGAAGGTCAAGAGCCAGGCCCAGGCCCGCGTCCATGTAAAAGCGCCCCTTTTTTTCGGGAAACAACCTAAATAGAATAGATAGCCCTTTATCCGGTCGTGCGTGATGAATGTGAGATTGGCAGGGATATGGTGGCGCATGCCGGATAAGAGGTGTTGAACTGAGCCGCCGGGTCCGAGGGCGTTGCCGCATGGTTAAGCGGTTTGGACTACTTCATATATGCAGTCACCGCCGTTTCCCGTCGGGAGCGCTAGTGGAAGGGGGCTGTTCGTGGGGAATGTGACAGTGGCGCTGGTGTCGTTTTTCGCAACAGTCTGGAGAGCGTAAGTACCCCTACGAGCAAGTTGGCACCGGACCTACTTCATGCATGGAGTCATCGCTGTCTGTCG
>CALGBT010000763.1 GCA_937884235.1 uncultured Pseudomonadota bacterium | reverse complement strand
GGTTGGATCACGCCAGATCGTCCAAGTCAAGCGGATTTAGATGCGATCGCCCTGGTGTTTCTAGCCTGTGCAGTTGACGGACCGGGCCAAAACGTCCATGATGCGTTGGCATTTTGACGCTTGGAGGTAGGGCCCTGTGTTCACGCCCAATACAACTTGGAAAGGCACCCTGCCTGGTGACGTCAGGCTGCTCCTGCATCGCCTGCAGCAAAAGGGAATTACAGCATACATCGTTGGCCCGGCGGTGCGCGATGCGTTGGCTCAAGATGAGATGGAGAAGGTTACCCGCATAGACATCTTTGCCATGGCGCGAAGCGTAGCGGATGTGGAAAGTGTGCTGGATGGGGCTTCAACCTCCACGCTCTTCTTCGGTCGCACGGAGCGGACGCGCCGCAACGGTCTGGCTTTGCAGGTGCAAGCCGGAGATAGCGGAGAGTTGGTGCGCCGGTTCGTTATCACGGTGCTGGCCGATGCCGCCGATTTCAAAGAAGAGTTGATGAAGCGTGAGGTCACGGTCAACGCCATGGCCATGGATGGCGAAGGGGGCATTGTCGACCTTTTTGACGGTCAGCGTGACCTTGCTGCCCGCCAGATTCGCACCCTCATCCCCACTGGCCGGGTCTTTCAGCAGCGACCCCTATTCCTGGTGAAAGTTGCCAAGCACATCGCCTACCACGGCTTCGAGGCCAGCGACGATACCGAGTTGAATGCGGCTCGCTTCGCCCACAGCATCATCGACATGCCAATGGAGCGGGTCCGCCCCGAGCTGGAGCGGATGCTACTCAATCGTCATCCTGACCAGGGCCTTGACTTCCTGCAGCGGGTTGGGGTGTTGGGCATGGTCCTACCCGAAGTTCAGTTGATGGTTGGTTTCGATGAAACGTGCCAGGTGCACCACAAGGACCTCTGGGCCCATACGCGGCAGGTGGTGATGCAGTCAAAGCCATTGGCTGCCATCCGTTGGGCGGCCTTATTGCACGATATCGGCAAGGTCTGGACGCGTACAGTAGACGAGGACATGAAGGTTCATTTTCTCCGCCACGAGGAGATGTCTGCACTGCTCTTCCGTGGCATCGCCGCGCGCCTGGGGTTCGACGGTCGACTGGCGGAGCGAGTGCTCTATCTCATTGCCAATCACTCCCGGGTCAACATGTATAGTGGCGAGTGGACTGACTCGGCGGTGCGACGTCTGATGCGTGACGTCGGCGATCGACTCGACGATCTTATGCAGCTTTCACGAGCCGATATCACCTCCCGTCAGGAGCATCGGGTGGAGCACCTGACGCGGCAACTAGACGAGTTGGACACACGGATTGCGGAGCAGCGGGAAGAGGCCAATCGAAAACCGCTACTGCCCAAGGGTGCCGGCGAGATCATCATGAAGCACTTTGGTCTTCCTCCGAGCCCTGTCATCGGCACCCTCAAGCAGTCTTTGGAAGCTGCCATAGAAGATGGCCGTCTTCCGCCTGACAGGCCGGTTGAGGAGTATCTGGGTTTTCTTCAGGAACTGATCAGGAATTCATCGGGCCGATAATCAGATATTCTCGCAGACGCCTTTGTTGCAGGTGTCGATGGTGTTGGCATTGCCATCATCGCAATCTGCACTTTCCAAGCAGCATTTTCCCTTCATGCAGACTTCGGCGGTGCTGATTTCGTCGTTGCACTTGTCGGCGATACAGGCGTTTGGATAGGTAACTCCAGCGCAGCAGACGGGGAGGTAGGCATCGGCAGAGCAGACTGCGGCGCAGGTTCCGCACCAGGTCTGGGAGACCACGAAGGTCCCGTACTTGGCGGCATGGCATTCATTGCCGTAAGTGTTGCCGTCGGCTCCGCAGACGCCACGGATGCCATCACCACCAAGCTGGTCGGGGACTGGCAGTCCTGCGGTTTCCGGGGGACAGGGGCACTCATCGGTGAAGCACTCGGTTTCGCAGATTGGCACGTTGCCCACTGGGGGGTTATCGGGGTTGCTAGCCGCTGCGCACTCCAGTGCACAGGTATTGGCGTAGGTAAAGTAGTCATTGCCGCAGACCGGCTCGGGGATTGAGATATCGCATTTGCAGTCTTCGCAAAGACCGATCCAGACGTCGCCATTGGGCAGCGTGGGGATCTCGTAGAGTGAGACTTGTTGCGGGGCCTGGCAGTTCTGGAAGCAGTCGTTGAGATGGGCCTTGTAGGAATCCCCCTCAGCGGCGCAGACCCACTCTTCAACCTCGTTGCATTGCAGGCAGCACTCGCCGTCCCACAGCAGATCGGCGCCCTGGCATTCCATGATGCATGAACTGCCGAAGCTCTTCTTGGTGCCATTGTGCAGGCCGCAGACCGGCTCGCACTCATCAGCGCAATCGGGGCATGCCACGGGGTTGACGCACTCGCCGATGCAGGCGAGTTCTGCGTTGTCATCGGCCCCGCACAACTGCAGGGCGCACTTGTTGCAATAGGTGACGCCATTGCTGCCGCAGAGCGGGTTGTAGTCGCCCGGGCACCCCTTATCTTCGCAGCAATCGGGCTTGCAGGCGCCCGGGTATTTGACTTGGGCGCAGTTGTTCAGGGACTTGCAGTTGGCGTCACCGATAAGGCACTTGAGTTCGCAGAAGTTCGGATAGGTCGCCATGTCAAAACCGCAGATGTTCATGGGGGCCTTTTCCATTTCAGTGCAATCGTCCTGGCAGGTGGGGCACGGCCCCTTCTTCAGGTTGGTTGCCCCGGCACAGGTGGCCAGGCAGTTGCTGGCATATTCGGTTTCGGTATCGAGGTCGCACATGGTGCCGGTGGGTTTTCCGGTGCAATCACAGACACACTTGCCCTTGTCACAGATCTCGAAGTTGAGGACATCGCACTCGCCGCAACTGCCACCACAGCCGTCGCTGCCGCAAAGCTTACCGTCGCAACTGGGAATGCAGATGCACTCGCCGCCTTGACATTCTTCGTTTTCGGCGCAGGCGAATTTGTCTGATTCCTGTAGGCAGGGGCCTTCTTCGTCCTTTTTGCAATCATCACAGATCTTCACGCAGACGGTAAAGCCGTCGGAGCCGGCACAGATATGCTGGTCTTCATTCTTGCACTTGCTATCGCTTACGCAGAAGTCTTCGCACGCGGTGCCATTGCAGAAGAAGTCCTCCTCGCACTTCCCGCAACTCCCGCCGCAGCCGTCGCTGCCGCAGTCTTTGTCTTCACAATTGGGCAGACAGCACTCGTCGGTAACGTCGCAGACATAATCTGCTGTTTCGCAGCACTCTTCGCCGCAGGCCTCCACGCCGCCACTGCAGACACAGGCGCCAGCGTCTGCGTCACAGCTCTGGCCGCCGGGACAGGGTTCGGAGATGGCATCGAAGAGCCAGCACTCAACGCAGCCGGGCTTGTCGGCATTGACATTGATGCAGTAGCTGACTTCCTTGCCATTGCATTCGGCATCCCCTTCCTGGCAGAAGCTTTCGCACAACGCGCAATCGACCTCTTCACAGATGAATTTGAAGGGGTGGCAGGCGGATCCATCTTCGCACTTGCCGCAGGTGCCGCCGCAGCCGTCGTTGCCGCACTCCTTATCTTCACAGTTTGCTTCGCAGAGACACTCTTCGCCCGCGGCGACCTCACATTCGCCGCCGGCGTCTTCGCAAACGCAGATCGATTGTTCGCCGCAAGCGGTGCTCTTACTGGCCCACTGCAGGCATCCGTCGTCGTCCTCGCAGGAGAAGAAGCCATCACTCCCGTCGCACTTGATGGTGCCCTTGGTGCACTGGGCGCAATCTATGACTTCAGGCTCCTTATTGTCTTCGGGCAGAACTTCGTCGACCTTGACGTCACCGATGATATCGACAGTGGCGGCACAGGCATCGCCTGTGCAGGCATCGGTCTTCTTGATGACATCGTCGGGGGTGTTATCGAGCGGTGCCGGGCCACAGCCCACTACCACCAATATCAAGCATCCCAACAAGGTCGTGCATAGGCTCTTCTGACGGCATTTTTTCATGGTGTTCGCCCCTTTCGTGCGTGCGTCCCAAACTTGGGTGCAGATCCACGGTCCATTATACGGGCCGAAGGCGCCGTGTAAAGGAAAACGGCTTTCATCTCGTGCGCGTGCACGTGGCGTTGACTTAAGACTTAGGGGAAAGGTACACTTAGCGCCAGTGAACTGAGGCTGAGGGAAAACGTGGAAATAAAGAAACTCATGACTGCCATCATTGCTGCGCTCGCCATTTGCGCCGGATGTTCATCAGCAAAGACCGGTGACAAGGACGGGGACACCACCCCGACCACAGACATTGTTGCGGGCGCGGATGGCGATTCGAAGCTGGATGCTATTGGGGGGGACGGAGCCAGCCCCGGCTGCGACCGTGCTGGTGGTGCGCTCTGCTGTGAGGGAGATACCAACGGTTGTTCCGATGACGGCCGGAGCATCTTTGTCTGCAATGCGGACGGCACGGGATGGGACGTTGTCGAGTGCGTTGATGACACGAACGCCCCCACCGCCTGTTTTGCCTCTCCAGAGAATCCTACCGGCTATTGTGGCATCTGCCTGCCGGGCACCAAGAAATGTGACAGTGAAGATACCTTGCTGGCCTGCAGCCAGTTCGGCCAGGAGTGGGTCGTGGATACGCAGTGTGATGATGCGGCGCAGGGGTTGATCTGCGTCTCGGCAGGCGGCACCGGTTCATGCGTCAAGCTGTGCGAGGCCAACGAGAAGCTCAACATGTACATGGGTTGTGACTTCTGGGCCTGCGATCTGGACAACGCCTTTGTTTCGGGTGGTCGTTCCGGGTACTACGATGCCGCAGGGGCGCAGTTTTCCGTCGTGGTTTCCAACCCCAACGTGAAGTATCCGGCGACGGTAAATATCTTCAATAACGAAGGCGAAGTCCTCTTTGATGCTGACGACCTCCCGCTCCCGACGGAGCCCATTGAGCCCGGTGATTTGCGCATTTACAACCTGCCCCGGCGCGATGCTGACGGCACGGTGCTGGCGCCGCTGGCCTATCGGATACAGGCTTCGATCCCGATTACGGCCTATCAGTTCAACCCTCTGGAGAACGTCGAAGTTTTCTCCAACGATGCTTCATTGCTGCTGCCCAGCAATGTGCTAGGCAAGTACTACTACGTTATGACGCGTGAGCAGACTTTTGACCAGTTGCGCTCGTTCCTGACGGTTGTGGCGGTTCGCACCGGGACCACCAAGGTGACCATTGACTTGACTGCCCCAACCCTGGTTGGAGAGAACGCCTGGACCGGTGCCCCCATTGCCCACATGGAGGCGGGGTCGACCTTCAGTGCTGACTTGAAGCAGTTTGACGTACTCAATATCGAGACCGATCTCATCGGCTCAGACCTGACGGGATCGATGATTCTGGCCAGCAAGGACGTGGCGGTTTTCGGTGGTTCGGAAGCCTCCAATGCGCCGAACACCAACCACTGTCTGGTCGCCGAAGGGCAGCTTCAGGGAGTCTGCGAGTGGGACATGGAGTCCGCCTGCAAGAACGACTCGGATTGTACGGCCAAGGGATTCAATACTTGCTGTGCCGACCATCTGGAACAGCAGCTCTTCCCGGTCAAGAGTTGGGGACTGCGCTATCTGGCCTCCAAGACCTTTCCCCGCAATCAGGAGCAGGATGTTTACCGGATTATCGCGGCCGAGAACAATACGCAGGTCACGACCATTCCGCCCCAGGCGAGCATTCCGGTGCTGAACCAGGGCGAGTGGGTTGATTTCGAATCGACGAGCAACTTCGAGATTATCGCCAAGAAGCCGATTATGGTTGGCCAGTTCCTGGCTTCCGAGCATGCTCCTGACCCCAACGTCAATGGGGTCCCGCAGCCGGGTGATGCGGGCATCGGGGACCCGGCATTTATTCTGCTGGTGCCGGTTGAGCAGTTCCGTCAGGACTATGTCTTCCTGGCCCCCAACAAGTACGAGTTGGACTACGTCACAGTTATCGCCCCCGAGGGGGCCAAGGTCTGGTTCGACTGTCCGGACATTTTGCCGCAGGACATTGAAGCCAATTGTATAGCCCTGGAGCCAGACGATTTTGAGCTCTTTGGCACCGGGGAATACATGACGACCAAGTTCAAAGTGGAGGATGGAGTGCATACTCTTTACTCCGACCAGATTACCGGGGTCTATGTGTACGGCTATGACCAGTACGTCTCATACGGGTACCCGGCGGGCCTGAATATTCAGGACCTCGGGCTGATCAAGGAACCGGGTGAGCAGTAGAACACAGTTTATGAATTCGGGAGGCCTCCCATGATGCATAGCAGATTGACCGCTCTAGTAATGTTCTTGTTGCTGATGTTGGCCATGGGTTGTTCTGGCGACGGTGGGAGTGGCGATGCCATTGACCCCGTTGGCTCCGGTGATGCCGACAGCCAGGAGTCTGATGTCCTCGACAATGGGGACATCGAGGACCGGGGGGACGATTCCGTCACTGGGTACGACCTCTACCTGCACGACGGTGACGCACAAGTTGCTGAGCCTCTGCAGTTGCTCTCCTTGGACCCAACGAAGGGAAAGACTGTGGGCAACGACCAGGTGGTCTTGACGGGCACTGGTTTTGAAGATGGCATGCGTGTCTTCTTCGGATTCCAGGAGGCTCCGCAGGTCTATGTGCTCAGTGGCAAGAAGGCAACCATCTACACGCCCGCCGGGTTCCCTGGACCGGTGGACGTCGAGATCGTCAATCCCAGTGGGGCCAAGTCCCGGCTCGACAAGGCGTTCCTGTACTACAGTCCGGTACAGATAGTTGCCATCGACCCCGCTTCCGGGCCGGTTGCTGGCGGCGTGCCAGTAATGGTGACGGGGAGCGGCTTTGCCGGCAAAGCGACGTTGATCATCGGCGATCGCATCGCCATTGATACCCAGTCCATGGACGACTCCACGCTGCTAGCGGTGACCCCTCCTGGGGAGCCGGGCTGGGCCAATGTCAGCGTCTCTTCCGATGAAGGTCTGGCTACACTTATCGGTGCCTTCTTCTACTACGAGTACCCGGAGATTCTTGAGATCAGTCCGGCCGCTGGCTCCGCTTCTGGTGGCGGCGTAGTCCACATCAAGATGAAAGGGGCCCACGAAGAGGCCGAGGTCTTCTTCAACGACATGCCGGCGGCGTCGGTTTCGTTCGTTGACTACGGTTTGCTTGAGGTGGTCACTCCCCCGGGTCAGGTGGGCTTCGTCAACCTGACGGTAACCACTCCCTATGGCTCCAACACTCGCCCCAACGGTTACTTCTATTACGGCGGGGCCCTGCCCCCGAGCGACATGCTCGTGGTTTCGGTGCAGCCCTCCACGGGACCCACAGTTGGTGGCAACATTGTGAACATCACCGCCTTCGGGCTCTCTGATGCGGCCGACACGACGGTGCTTTTTGGTGGCAAAGTGGCGCCAGTCAAGGAGGTGCTGCCCGGGCTCTTGTTGCTTTCTGTGATTGCCCCTGCCGGCGCTCAGGGCGGGGTGGACGTGACGGTGATGAATTCCAACGGCTCGGCGGTTGCCACCGATGCTTACACCTACCTGCCCCTGGCCACTCTCTACGACATTACTCCGGACCATGGCCCGACTTCTGGCGGGACCAAGGTGGTCATTACCGGTGACGGCTTTAAGCCCACTGCGCAGGTCTACTTTGGTGCTCTGCCGGCATCCGAGACAGTGGTGGTCAACGAGCAGAAGATTCAGACCCGCGCCCCCATGGGTTCGCCCGGGGCAGTGGATGTGCATGTCAAGCAGAGTGGCACCATTGCCACCCTTGAAGACGGCTTCGCCTATGACGGATTTCTCGACCTGTTCGTGGTTGAGCCCAACTTTGGCTCCATTTCCGGCGGGACCTTGGTCACGCTGGTGGGCTCCGGGTTTGGCGACGACATGGCTGTCAGAGTCGCCGGGGTGCCTTGCAGTCATGTCACTGTGAAGAGCAGTAACGTGGTGACGGCCAAGACGCCTCCTGGGGTCCCTGGCACTTTCGACGTAGAGGTTAGCAGCGGCGGGAAGACGGCGCTGCTTCCCCTCTCCTTCACCTACTACGACCCGGTCAGTTTCTATGGTGGCACCTGGGGTGGTGAGATTTACCATTCGGTGAACATTACGGTGCTCGATGGCAGCACCGGTGCGCCTTTGCCTGATGCCTTCGTCATGCTTTGGGCCGACCCGGACACCCCCTTCCAGGGTTTCAGCGACATGAACGGGCAGGTGACTTTCTCGGGTCCGGAGCTCATGGGTGAGCAGATGGTGACGGCTTCGAAGGAGTGCTACTCGAACTCCAGCGTGGTCGAGTACAACGCCACCAACGTTACCCTTTACCTCATTTACAACTGCCCGGCCCAGGGCAGCGGTGCACCGCCTCCCGGGAACCCGCCGCCAGTCATCAAGGGTCGGGTTACGGGGTTGGGCAAGTACGTGGTTATTCCCCCGGGGAAGTGTAACTACACCGGTGGTGAGTTTCCCTTCCTCTGCCAGTCATGCACAGGGGACATCGAGTGTGGTTCTCCTGACAACATCTGCACCAATCTTGGTGAACAGGGGAAGAAGTGCCTGACCGCGTGTGTCGCCGGGGACGACTGCCCCATGGGCTTCTCGTGCACGTCCATGCAGGGTGAGAGTGGGTTCGGTCATTGCCTCCCCATTGGTGGTCAGAAGATCACCTTCTGCTCCACGAGCAAGGGTCATTTCCTGGGTGCGAATCCCAGCAATGGCCAGGGCATGATCGCTGACGAGGAAGGGTACTTCACGCTGGTGGTGGAGTTCCCACCACCGGAAGTAGCGGTGATCTGCCAGGGTGGGGTACTGCCCATCTGCAGCAGCAACTTCGATTGCACCTTCTCGGATAGCGTTTGCTTCGAGAATGGCTGCTGGATGGGTGATGGGCGCCCTGAGATGACCCCCTACGCGTTGGGAGTCGAGCGTCACGTGAGCCTGGCGGATATGGACGGTGACGGCATCGTCGTCATCAATGATGTGCTAATCGAACTCGATGTGCCCATGACCCGCAAGATCAACGTCTTCTTCGACGAGCCGCATCTGGACTGGAATGGCCCCAACGCCATCTTCGCCAAGACCTTCGTGGATTTCGGTTCAGACGGAGTCTTTGAGTTCCTGGAGTTCCCGGTGAAGTGGTATTGGGACGACGACACGACGCTGAACTTCTTGCATTTGCCAAACGGATTGACGGGGAGTCTGGCTAATACCACCTTTGCGGTTTTTGGGGCAGCGGTCACGGCGGGCGAGTCTTCTTCGCCCAATACGTTTGCGTTGATTACGGACCTGCTGGACTTCGAAAACGACACGATGTTGCTCAAGGGCATGGATGGTTGGAAGTTGCAACCCAGCGGCATCAAGACCAATCTCTACGATCTTTGGGGACCATCCTGGACTGACGTCTACGGCGTCGGCATGGACGGGGCCATCGCCCACTTCAACGGCTCCGGCTGGCAGATTCAGCAAAGTCCGGTGAGCTCGACTCTACGCTCGGTGCACGGTGTTGACGGACAGCTCTGGGCGGTGGGTGATGCAGGTACGGCCGCGCATTTCACGGGTACTACCTGGGAGGAATTGACCTATTCCAAGACCAATAATCTCGAAGGGGTCTGGGCAAGTGCTGCGACCTTTGTTGTGGCGGTTGGCGAGTACACCATCGATCTTTGGGACGGGGTAGCCTGGACCAAGATGCCGGGCAGCACTGGCCATCGCTTCCACGCGGTCTGGGGGGTGAACCCGCAGAACATCTGGGCGGTGGGTGATTTTGGCAAGATCGTGCGCTACGCCAATGGGCTGTGGACCGCGCAGTCGGTTCCGGTGGGCAATACCCTGCGTGATGTGTGGGGCACTTCCCCGTCGGACGTTTGGGCGGCTGGGGATGGCGGTGCGATTGTTCACTATGATGGCACTGAATGGTCGGTGGTGGAGAGTGGTACCCTCAATTCTTTGCTGGGAATCTGGGGCAGTGGAGAGGACAACGTCTACTTCGCTGGCACCAAGGGGCGCATCATTCATTTTGACGGCAGCACCATGAGCGATGAGAGCCTTCCCAACAACGAGCAAGATCTGCTGGCGGTCTTTGGCAGCAAGGAAGCGGACCTGGTCCTGGCTTCCGGCAATCATCAGGTGGTCCTGGGGCCCTTCGTCACGCCAGTCACCCTGGTTTATCCTCAGCAGGGTGCGGTCATTGACCAGCAATACCTGCAGTGGCAGGCCAACGCTGGTGGCCCCGATGCCAGCTTTAACAGCGTCTTACTGCAGCAGCCGAGCATGATGGGTCCGGTTCTCTTCTGGGACTTCATGGCTGCCGGTGATGTAACCTACGTGGACCTGCCGGACTTCCCCAACATCGAGGGCACTCCCGGGGTTCCTCCTGGATTCTACATCTATACTGTGCAGCGTGTTTACAAAGAGGGCTTCGACATCGACAACTACGACGGCATGGATATGGACTATCGAAGTTGGCGTAGCTGGAGCCAGGTGCAGCAGACCTTCTTGTCCGAATAGGGGAGACGATGAAACGACTTTTTCCGGCGCTGCTGGCGCTCATGCTGTGCGCTTGCAGTACCAACGGGTCTGACGCAGATCTGATTGACGATGTTGGCACGGCAGACCTGGATGGCACCACTGATTTGGCTCCGGTGGATGCCACCGGTGAAGTCGCGGACGTGCTGCCCTTGTCTGAGGTGGACGGCACCGTCGATGCCGCGGCAGAGGTGACCACGACGGTGGCCGATTTCAAGCTTTTCACTACTGCCCCGGACGGTGACATCAAGGCCATCTGGGGTTCCGAGACGAGACTCTACGCGGTAGGGGCTGACGGCGTGATTCTCCGACAGCAGGGCACCACCTGGACGCCAATGAAGTCACCGACGGCCCAGGAATTGCGAGCAGTTTATGGCAATGACGATGACGACCTCTACGCCGCCGGCGAGAAGGGGACCCTCATTCACTGGGACGGGTCGCTCTGGGAGGATGTCGTGACGGGTCTGGAGCTCGACCTGACGGAAATCTCACTCAATGGCATCTGGGGGGCCGAAGGGCATTTCTACGTGGTGGGCGACAAGGGAACGATACTTCATTACTTTGAAGGGAAGTGGAAGGCAGACGAATCGCTCTCTTCCTATAATCTCGGGTCCATCTGGGGAGTCTCGCCAACGGACATCTATGTCGGTGCTGCGGGTGGCACGGTATTGCGCAAGATCGGTGGTGCGTGGAGCACCCAGCAGGTGACGCAAGGCTCCATCACCATCAATGGACTCCAGGCGCTCTCGTCCAAGGCGATCTTTGGCGGTGGTACCAACGGGGGCATCATTGCTCACGACACTGCCGGTTGGTCACCAAAGCTTTCCAACGATGCCTACGAAAGAACACTTCGGGACGTATGGGCCTTCGCCGAGGACGACGTCTGGTTGGTGGGCGATGACGGGGCATTGATCCATCTTGTGGCAACCAAATGGAACACCGCGGAGATTGCCGGACCATTCTACAAGAACCATGGTTTCTTCGGACTCTGGGGCCGCCAGGATAGCGGCGACCAAGAGGCCTGGGCAGTGGGTGAAAAGGGCGCGGTGCTCTACTTTGACGGTGAGACCTGGGTGGATCGCACAAGCGCTGCCGGCGTCGACCTCAACGACATTGACGGCACCGGCTGGGAGCAGGTAATCGCGGTGGGTGGTGACGGCACATTACTAAGATTCGACGGTGACGATTGGTACGGGTTGTCCCGGGTCACATCCAGTGCGCTGCAAGGCGTCGCCGAGTTGGGCGGAGCCTTTCTGGCGGTGGGCGAGGCGGGGGCTGTGGTCAGGGTTGAGGATGATGAGGCACTGCTCTTGGAGACCTCCTTTGAGACGAACCTCTTTGGCGTTTGCTCGGGTGACGGGCTGGTGGCAGTTGGTGGACAGGGGAAGATGTTCTCCTCGGCTGATGGTACCGATTGGCAGCCGCTGGCCAGCGGCGTATTCGATACCCTGCGCGATTGCACCTTTGATGCCGACGGAGTTATTTGGGCAGTGGGCGATCAGGGCAAGATAGTGCGCGTCGAAGATGGTGTTGCCGAAGTTGTTCCGGTGGCAACCCTGGCCAACCTGCATCGCATCACCATGGCCCCGGATGAGACGCTCTATGCGGTTGGAGACAACGGCCTGCTGTTGGCACACACGGCAGAGGGCTGGACAAAGATTTACGAAGAACCGGGCCTCTTCCTCTATGGGGTTGAGGCCTTGGACGGTATCGTTCATGCGGTGGGTTGGGCTGGCCGCATTATCTCCTACGATCCGAATTCTGGTTCCGTGGTCCCTGCGGCAGTGCCTGAGTCGGGCGTGTTGTTGCAGGCCTGGGGGGCCGACGCTGATCATATGTTTGTGGTTGGAAAGAAGGGAAAGATGCTTCGCTTTGTCGATGAATAGGCGGGGGAGTCATATGCACCGACTGTTGAATAGTTTGGGAATCTTGCTCCTGGTGGGGCTCTTCGCTTGTTCCTCCGACAGTAAGCCAGGGGACGACACAACGGTTCCTCTGGATCTCGCCGGGGAGCTGTCTGACATGCGACCCGACGGCCCGGGTGACAGCACAGCCGTGGAGTTGAAGGATCTCTCCACTGCCGAGGGTGACGGGTTGGCTGACGGAATCTCGGAAGTTGAAGGAGAGGTGCTCGACAGCTTTGATGTCGCGGACGGGGCCGTTGCGCTCGAGGGTGAATGGGTGCAGGTTCCGACGGCCCAGCTTGGCGAGCATGTCCTCAAGGGGCTGTGGGGCTTCGCTGACGGGAATGTTGTTGCCGTAGGGGAAGCGGGCCTGGTGGCAGCGAAGGTCAAGGATTCTTTTGGCATCGCTTACCAGGAGCCGAGTCTGAATATTCTCAACGGGGTCTGGGGCAGTAGCGCCACGGACATCTGGACCGTTGGCATGTACGGGCTGATCTACCACTACGATGGCCAGAAATGGGGCATGCCCTCATACTGCCAAACCGTTGAGGACTGTAGCTTTGCGGGTGAGTGCCTGCTGGCTGAGTGTGTTGCGAGCAAGTGCGAGTATGTGCCGACGGGTAAGTCTCAATGCTGTGGCGCAAAGCACTACGAATCGACTTTCGAGCAGGGCATGGGCACCTTCACCAACGAGGACCTCTACATCGGGACGCCGGATGGCGGCATCGGCTGGAGCGTGGTCAGTGCGATTGGTGCCGATGGTACGCCGCGCTATATGTCGGCCCCCAATGCGCTCTACTTCGGGGATGCCACCCAGGCGAACTTCAGCAATGGCAATAAGGTCGGAGCGACGGCTACGAGTCAGCCAGTTGACATCCCTGCCACTGCGGAGCAGGTGACCCTGAGTTTCTATCTTTACCTCGATGTGGAAACCTCCCCATACGTTGATGTGCTCAAGGTCAGGGTGCTTAACAGCGGCAAGTGGGAAGATGCCTGGAGCAAATCCAATCTCTCGGGCAATTACCTGAAGAGCTTTGTGCCGGTGCAGGTCAACCTCTCCAAATACGTAGGCAAGACAGTTCGTTTCCAGTTCGAGTTTAACTCAGTCACAGCTGAGAACAACGCCCTTGAGGGAGTCTATATCGATGACGTCAAGGTCACCTCCACTTGTTCTGTGGCGGGGGCACTGGCGGGCAAGTTCCCCACTCTCTGGTCGGTATGGGGGGCCTCCCCTGAGTCCATCTATGCCGTGGGCAGCAATGGCTGGATCCTCCACTACGACGGCACTTCCTGGCAGAAGCATAGCAGCGGCGAGCTTTACCCTGTTGCCGGCGTGCACGGCTCATCAGCGAAGGACGTTATGCTGGTTGGCAACGGTGGACTGGTGCTGCATTCCAAAGGAGAGGGTTGGGTCGAGGAAGAATCGGGCCTCTCCAAGGATTTGCGTAAGGTCTGGGCCACTTCCTCCCAGAAGTACGTGGCCATCGGGCCACAGGGTGGACTGGCCTGGTTTGATGGGAGCAAATGGCACCCCAGTTCCATGGGCGGGCCGGGTGATCTCAACGGACTGATTGGCTTCTCGGACGACGAGTTCTATATCGTTGGGCAGACGGCCAAGGTGCTGCATTACAACGGCAGTGATTTTTTGCCGGTGACGAACCTGCCAACGACCATGAATCTCTATGGCATCTGGGGTGAGGATAGCAGCGATGTGATTGTGGTCGGGGACAAGACGGTGCTCTCCGGTCCGGTCAACTCATTGACTCAAGAATCGGTGCCCATTGTCGCCAACTGGAGGGCTGCCTGGGGAACCGGAAAGCACCGGTATGTGACCGGCGAATTGGGCAAGATGCTGCACTTCACTGGTAGCCAGTGGGAGAAGATGGTCACCGGCACCGACAAGACTTTATTGGCCATGTGGGGCTTTGCCACAGACGACATTTATGCGGTGGGAGAAGCCGCTACTCTAGTCCACTATGATGGCGAGAAGTGGAGCCCCATGAAGGCCTACGGCAACGAAGACACGGTCTTCATGGATGTCTGGGGGAGTGCCACTGACGACGTTTACGTGACGGCTCAGATTGAGGGAGTCGGGTACCTGCTTCACTACGATGGTGCCAGTTGGAAAATCGCGCTGGCCGGTACTGCCGTCAATCTTCGGCACGTCCACGGGACCGGCGACAACAACGTCTTTGCAGTTGGCCAGCAGGGTACCATAGTCCGGTATGACGGCAAGGGCTGGGGGCTCTCCCCGGTGGACCCAATCGAGCAGGAGGATGGCTCTGAGTATGTGGTCACGCAGGGGCTTTTTGGGGTCTTCGCACAAGCCGAAGACGACGTCTGGGCCGTCGGTGAGGGAGGGGTGATTGTGCACTACGACGGTGCCTCATTCCAGCTTGCCGGACTTTTCGACAATTCCTTGCGTGCAGTGTGGGGAATTTCTCCGCAAAACCTCTGGGCAGTCGGAGGTGCCGGTGTTATTATGCGTTTCGATGGACAACAATGGAGCACTGAAGAGTCGGGGACAGTCGCAACTCTGTACGCTATCTGGGGTGACGGTGCCGGGAATATCTATGCCGTCGGGGACAACGGAACCATCTTGACATACGTTTCTGATTGAGCAGGAAATGGACGAAAGAGACCCGCGCTACGAGCAGAGCATAATTACACCATTTGGTCGCTCCAGCCGCGTGCGAACGCTGCTGGAACGCGAACCGTCGACGACCACCGACACCCCTGTTCACGCGGTGGTCGCATATCTCGACATGCTGCAGGAAGAGTCCTTCATCTCGGTGGAAGAGCGGGAGAAGTTGGAGGTTGCCTTCAGCCCGCTGATGCACCGCTATCCTTACGTTCGTCCAGCGGCAGTGCGAGCGGTGCGCAAAGAGATGGGCCGTCCGGAAAACAACAAGTATGTTTTGCGGGACAAGGAAGAGACCTTCTGGCGCAACGTCCGCCGTCGGGGCGAAATACCAATTCCGGAGTTTTCTCCCGAAGAGGCGCTTACGGCATTTCGGGTCACGCCCGATTCCGATCCTAACCGGACAGTGGTTTTTCTACGGCCTGAGTACGCCAAGCCGCTCTCCCCCTATGTTCCCCCTTCCTACCGCATGGGGGAGGTCTTCTTCTACGTCATCTTGCGGATGTTCAGGCGCCACCTCGAGAAGTACGAGCGCTAGGGCATTGGATGGCATGTTTCCAACCGTAGTCGGGGCTTGACATGGTTTCTCAGCAATTGCGGTCACATCTACTGTGGGGCTGCGCTGTTGTGCTGCTGTCGACAGCACTGACCATTGTGCTGTTGCGTGACTGCGGGCCCCCCGCTGCCAGTGGAGGGCGAGGATTCACCGTACCCGGGCCGGAGAGCGCCGCTCCCGGTTTCGAGGATGAACTGGCCGCCCAGTTATCGGCACCCGGGGTTGTTCAACCCCACCCGGTTAGCACCGCTGACTTTCCTCAACGGCTGGCCCAGGCCATCGGTCTGTCCGCTTTTGAGCTTGCCACCGATGCCGACGGTGCTGTTGCGAGCAGCGAGGCAACCATGGTTGACGGAGGCGAACTTTCATCCCTCAAGATCCGGTTTTCTCGGCCAGCCATTGACACTCAAGCCTGGCTCTGGCGCCACCCCGAGGGGGCTGAGCGGTTGGTAGTGCTGCTACACGGACACAACACCACCGCCCGGGGGGCCTTGGGCCTGATTGGCGACGACTACATGCACGGGATTGGGCGTGATTTCTTTGACTGGGGCAGCGACGTGCTGGCCGTGGAACTCTCCAGTGACGGTGTGGTCAGCGGCTACATCAATGCCCGCTTGAGCCTGATGGGGGGACAGTTGTACGGCCTCTGGGTTACCGCTGTCTGTGGCGCGGCCAGTAAGATCGCCGCTGACAAGAGCTACCGTGAGGTGGTTCTGTACGGGATGTCAAATGGTGGTTTCGTGGCGGACATGGCCTCGGTCCTCTGCGAGGGTTTCGACCTGGTGATCGTCGATGACATCCTCACAGATCTGCCGATTCATGCCGCGGCCAGCACCAACAAGCTCTTTCAGCATCAGCAGTACTCTCTCTATTTCCTGACGCCATTTCTGGCGACGTTGGACTATCGGGATTTCCTGCGCCAGGCAAAGGGAGCAAAGGTCTACACACGTACCCGGGCCTACTTCGCCGAGAACCTCGAAGAAACCATTCTGGCGGCTTTCACAGCAGGTTCGCTAGTGGACTATTCAGCG
>CALGBT010000762.1 GCA_937884235.1 uncultured Pseudomonadota bacterium | reverse complement strand
TGGTACGGGAAGGAGGGGGGGACCGCAACGGCAAAGGCGAGAGGCGTTGTCACGGGGGTCGTCTCGTGGTAGGTAAGACTGGTTGGGAAGGAGGAGGGCCAAATGAGCGATGGTAGCGAGAGCGCCTCTGGTGATGGCAAGATGGACCGTGGTCGTCGCCGCTTCTTGCGGATAACTGGTGCCATTGGTGTTGTGTGGATTGGGGCTGCCGCCTATCCGTTCTACAAGTACATCAGCCCGCGCCCGGCCAAGGATCCCTTCGGGCCCGAGGGCAGGGCGGTGGTGAAGAAGGTGAGCCCAGCAGACGTGGCCGTGGCGGGGACCGGGGCCAACGGCTCATACGGTGAGCGAGGCTGTATTGTCTTTCGCACTGCCTCGGGCGAACTACGGGCCCTTGATGCCAAGTGCACGCATGCCGGTTGCAACGTTAACTTCGGCGGTGACAAGATCACGTGCCACTGCCATGGCGGCGTCTACGATCTGCTGGGCAAGAATGTGTCCGGCCCGCCCCCGCGTCCGCTAACGCCACTCCGGGTGGTGGAGGAGGGTGGATTGCTCTACGTTAGCCCTGTGACACCCGAGACGGAGGTGTAGCGTGTCCTCGGAAGAAACCCGATTCTCCAGGATTCCGCCGGAAGCTGAGGAGCAATTGCCTCCTGTCTCCAGTCTGGGCGGGAAGGTAGCCAGAATGCTGCTGCGGCGATTTCCCCTCTGGCCGGTTGTGGCCTTCATCGCCAAGAAGTCCGTGCCGCAGCACAAGCACAGCTTCTGGTACACCGTAGGTTCCATGGGACTCTTCTTCTTCCTGATGCAGCTGCTCACGGGCATCTTGCTGATGATGTACTACAACCCGGGACAGCCGTGGTCCTCAGTGCAGCGCATTGTCATGGAGATCCCCTATGGCGCGCTGATTCGAAGTGTGCACCACTGGAGCGCCAACCTGATGATTCTGGTGCTCTTCGTGCATCTTGTCTCCACCTTCTTCATGAAAGCCTATCGGCCGCCTCGGGAGGGCACCTGGTACACCGGATTGGCCCTGTTGGGAGTGGCTATGTTCCTGGGTTTCTCCGGCTATCTGTTGCCTTGGGATAGCCTCTCTTTCTTCGCTACCCGTGTTGGCATCGGTGAAATAGAGAAGTTGCCCATACTCGGTGGCTGGGTGGCTGGACTGGTGCGGGGTGGTCCGGAAGTGACCATCGACACTATCGGCCGGTTCTATCCGCTGCATGTGGTAGTGCTCCCGCTGACCCTGATGGGCTTGCTGGGCCTGCACCTCTTCTTCATCCAGGTGCAAGGCGTCAGCGAGCCAGACAGTTTTCGGGCGTTGCCGCCGGAGAAGCGGAGGTACCACTCCTTCTTTGCAGAGTACCTGGTCAACGAGATTCCCATCTGGCTGTTGCTGGGGACTTTGTTGGTGGCGTTCAGTGCCCTCTGGCCCCGGGAGCTTTCGCCGGAAGCTGACGTGGCGGCTGCCGCTGCTGCAGGGATCAAGCCTGAGTGGTACTTCCTGGTACCCTTCCAGATGCTCAAGCTCTTTCCGGGCAAACTGGAATTCCTGGGGATGGCGCTGACCTCTTTGATACCGGTGTTCTTCCTCGCGGTTCCGTTGGTGGACAGGTCGGTTCCAACAGACCGGCGCGGGCGCATCATGACCCGGGTAGGGGGGGGCCTTTTCATCTTCCTGGTGGCCATGACCATCTGGGGATTCTGGAGCTAGGGGGAGGAGGAACATGAATTATCCGGTATGGGACGTCCCGATTCTGGGCGGTGGAATGGTGGTGGCGATTATCGCCATCATCCATATCTTGATTTCCCACTTTGCAGTTGGCGGCGGTGCTTTTTTGCTGATTGCTGAACTCTGGTCGGACCGTCAGCCAGATGGCGAGCGGGTGCGAAAGTGGCTGCACAAGTTTGCCACCTTCTTCCTCGTCTACACGACTGTATTCGGGGCCATGACGGGTGTCGGAATCTGGTTTGCAATTCAGTTGGCCAGTCCGGAGGGGACGAGCCTGCTGATTCACCAGTTTGTTTTCGGCTGGGCCATTGAGTGGGTCATGTTCCTCTGCGAACTGACGGTGCTTTACCTCTACTACTATGGTTGGCACAGCAATTCTCGCCGCCTGCAGATATGGCTCGCCGGTCTCTACTTCGCCATCGCCTGGGGTTCCCTGGTGGTCATCAATGGCATCCTGACATTCATGCTCACACCCGGGGGGTGGACTCTGGCCAATCAGGACATCGTTGCCGGCTTCTTCAACCCTGGCTATCTGCCGTCGTTGCTCATCCGCACGGTCGTCATGTTTCTGTTGGCTGGACTGGGCGCCCTAATGATTGCTTCCTTTATCAAAGATGGTGCACTGAAGGAGCGCATTGTCGTGTTTGCGGCAAAGTGGGTTGTTCCCTGTGCCGCCGCGTCTCCATTTCTGTTCTACTGGTATGGGACGACATTACCGCAGAACACGGTCGACCTGTTGGCAGGTGGCATTACCGGGGTCGGGGGCGGTCGCATGGAGGTCATCTCCATCTTCTTCGGCGTTTTGGTGGTGGC
>CALGBT010000761.1 GCA_937884235.1 uncultured Pseudomonadota bacterium | reverse complement strand
AGTGCGAAAAGCTGCCCGCGGCTCGTAGGAAGCCTTGTAGCGATGAATCTTCAGAAAAGTCTCCTGCACCAGTTCCTCCCCAGCCGCCCGACTCCCGGTAGCCCTCCAGAAGAAGCCCAGGAGGCCCCGGGCATGGCGGCGAAAGAGTGTATTGAAGGAATCTTCGTCGCCCGTCTGGAAGGCAAGCATCAATTCGACGTCCTCATCGAACGTTCTCCTCTCCGCAACCATTAACGACCCTCCTGATCAGAAGGTCGCGCGGCTTCGTCAATTTCGTGGTTCTGCACACTCGTTTCCAGGTCCACAGCATCGCCGAAGTTCTCCATGGCCTCCATGACGAGGAGGAACTCGATGAGTTCCTCCGGGGGGCGCTGGTTGTCAGGGTCTGCACGCCCCCCCCCGAACAGGGGCGGCGCGGCACCAAGGGCCGCGAGCAGGGCCAGCAACACCAGCCGCAGCGGGAACCTGCCCGGTTCCTTGCTAGAACTCACCGCGTACCCCCGCTGTGCCAACCACCATTACGGACTCTGCGGGAAAGTAATTCCCTGGCACCAGCAGATTCAACTCGGCCCGGGCCGAGAACCCCGCGCTCAAAGCCAATGATGCATGGCTGTCGAATTCGGTGCCGTAGTGGCCACCAAAGAAGCCCTGATCTGGACGATTCTGGCCCAGTAGCGCGGCCGACAGTCCGCAGGAAAACCTGGAGCCGAGATCGGCCCGCATGGCAGTTCCCACAGCCGCCAGGCCACCGGTACCCATGCCGATGAGTTCGATGTTTCGGCCCGTATAGAGTTCGCCAAACCCGCCGGTGAGGAAGATCGTTGCGTAACCCTGCACATAGGGAATCAGCGAGAGGAACGCCGTGAACCGACGCTCTTGGCTGGCTTGTTGGTGATCTACCCCCGAGACTGACAACACAAATGGCGTGATGCTGAAGCCACGGGCCACGGGGAAGACCGCTTCGAGCAGGGCCAGGTGACCTTGGAACTCCACTCTCCTCGATACTGGCGGCTGCTGTTGCCAGGCCGCCTCACCTGGTGGTAGCGGCGCGTCGCTGCCCCGCTGCTGCCCCTGTTCCGGGAACTGGCCGGAGCCCACTTGCAGCGCCACCAGCGAGTGAAGAATTGCTACGGAAAGGTCCAGCCGCAGTTCGAGCCACACGGTTCCAAGATCGGCAGGCGGCGTGCCGGGCGAGTCGGAGAGGTAGATGTTCAAGCCCTCGGGTACCTGTTGCGCGGCCAGCAGATCGGTGGCGTGGCCCTGGCGCAGCAGGGAATGGATGGCCCCGCTGCGGTCTCGCAGGTAGAACCCGCCAATGGCCACGGACTCGAAGAGCATGTCTTTGAGGCGGAGCTCGCCTCCCGCGATGAGGAGGTCTGAGTCGGTCTCGGGGAGGTAACGATAGGGCAGGATAGCGTACGCCTTGAACTGAGCCACCAAATCTTCATGGCTCCAGAAATCCCAGGCCAAAGACGCATCCAGACCATAATCATCGTAGAAAAAGCCCCCCAGCAGCCGGGTCCTGCGTTTCCCCGCAGAGACCAGAAACTGCTGCCGACTCCCCAGCACCGACTCGAGGTAGAATTCACGTACGAACGCGGCTTTCTCCAAGGCCTCAGCACCAGAGAGACCGTCGAACAGTGGCGTTTGCGAGCTGGTGAATTCGGCATCGCCGGTGCTCCCGGCAAAGTATTCCCAGGTGATGGCGGTGGAATCAATGGTCCCGACAATGCTAACGCGGTCAGCGAGAGTCAGTGCCCCGCGCACCTGAAGCCAGGCGAGGAGATAATGGGTGTCATAGTTGCCGCTCTGGGCTGAGAGGAGGGAGGTGGCCAGTTCCGGGGGCAGAAAACTCAGCAGCGGGTCCACCGCGTTGTGTTGCCCAGTGGCTTGCAGAGCGGTGCGAGCACGCAACTCAAAGTCAGCTCCGTCAGCGTTGCCCGTGGCCAGCATCAGCATGGCGAGTGTGACGGTGAAGACCCTCATGCAAGCGACTCCAGAAAGGCCTCGAGGCGAGTCTGGGTCGGCCCCTCGGCATAGTTGCGCGGGTCGGTGGTATCGGCCTCGATAATTACCGACTTGATGCCCAACTCATCCACAAACCGCTTCTTCATGTCGTACTGGCCCATGGAGTAAGGCTTACAGCTGCGGGTGGAGTGAAAAACGGCCCCGTCGATGGAGTAGTCTTCGATCATGGAGCGCATGAGTTTGTAGCGGTGCGCCAGACCACGATTCAAGACGACGAGAGAGTACGTGCGAGCCATGGACTCGAAGGGCTCACTCGGGTCG
>CALGBT010000760.1 GCA_937884235.1 uncultured Pseudomonadota bacterium | reverse complement strand
GCCAAGTAAGCCGGCGACTGATGGGTTTCTACTCATCTGTGCTGCTCCCTGTGCAAGGGTTGTTGTCCGCGGCCGCCCTGGTATTGCTGCTGACATCCTATCACCAGACAAAACGTATCCACCGGGCCGGACAACTCCTGAAGTGGGATTGGCTGACAGTGGTTCTGCTCTTCGCTGGCGCAGCTGCACTTCGACTTCTACTGCCCCCCCCTTTGCTCATTCACACCAATTTCCACTCACTCTACTTCCTGGAGAACGCGCTAGGACCGCGCACTACTGACCCACTGGAACTACTGGGACGCGCCCCCTACGGACTAACCAACTACTCCTTCTTCCAGCTCTGTTGGGCCTATCTGCCCCGCACCTGGCCAGTCTACACTACCATCAATGTACTCCTCGCCGCGGCGACGGTGCCTCTGGTCTACCTTCTCATCCGCCTCCTCAATGGCACAATCTGGTGGGGCCTGGCCGCATCCATGCTCCTCATGCTACTCCCGGCACACCTCAAGATGAGTCCCACCGAGAGCGAAATCACTCTCTCGAGCTTCTTCGCCCTGCTTGCCCTGGTCCATTGGACCGCTTTCGTGCGGGCGCCGGACAAGTTACTATTGGCCGGCACGCTGGCCGCCCTCCTCCTCACCGTTCACAGCCGCGTCCTGACAGTGGCCTTCCCGCTGGCCCTGGTCGTTACCTGGTTCGTTGTGCCACGGCAACTCCGCCGGCCGCTGCCCCGGGTGGCGAGCCTGGTCGGGGGCAGTCTCTGGGCCGTCCTGGCCGTACCCCAATACCTCTACGTTGTCAGCTTCCTGGCCCCGGCAAACGAGCTTGCCAACACCGCCGGCGAGAGCCTGGGTGGGGCCGGGAACTCCCTCGCCCACGTCTATGCCTCAATGGCACGGGCCTTCACTCTCGAATCTAACCTGCTCTTCGACAACGAAGTGACTCCCCTGGCAATTCCCCTGGCATTGGTCATCGGAAGCATTCTTCTCATCTGGCGACGGCGCTGGGGAGGGGCCCTACTGGTGGGAGCGACGGTCCTGCTGATGATGCTCTACCATATCCACAGCGGACACCTCCTAGACCAGCTGCGCTACCAGTTCTTCCTCTGGCCCTTTGTTGGTATCCTGGCCGGGTTCGCCATTGCCGAGCTTTGTGCCACTCTGCCCCACCTCTACTGGCGAGGAGGCGTCCTCTTCTTCTGGTTGGCCCTGCTCGGATGGGGTGTCACGGCCAGAATGCCCTTCATCACAGTGGTGCCACCCTCAAGCCGGGAGGCCTCTTTCGTGCTTGAAAACGTCTGGCGGTTGCCCGACAACTCACTGCTTCTGGAGCCGCAACCATTGGCGACCTCCCTTCGCCGCACCATCGCCCCACTCGCCATCCCGTCATTCATCCTCGATGAAGCCGAAGGTGGCGTACTCTCGCTGGGAACAGCTGCGCGGATCGTTGGGTGCCGCCATGCAGGGCGTCCGGTATTGACTTACGTCGGCCTGCAAAACCATGTCTTCCATCATGAAGAGACCTGCCCCAACACTCGGTGCCTGCGCATCGCCCCAGAGATTGCCAGCCTCGGCTGCCGCCTTGAGCCAGTGCTCACTGAGGAGATAGATACTCACGGGCCGACTCCTGGCCCAGACCTTGATTTCCGATTTGATCGTGTGGAGATTGGGTTCTACCGGCTCGAACAGTGACGGCCTACTCCAGTTCGAATGTGTCCGCACTCTGACCATCTTCGCCAATGTATGGTGGAACCTGTGGCATGGTCCCGTCTTCTGGCCCGCTGAGGCCACCCGGGCCACCCGTTCCAATGGCAATGGAAGTGCCGCTCAGGGACAACTCCGCATCCTGGTAAAAGATTCCCACCGACCAGCCGCCGGCACCACCACCGCCGTTGCCTGCCTTGCCACCCTTGCCACCGGTTCCGCCCAGTCCGCCATCGCCAGCACCGCCAGGCCCGTCGCCACCTTCACCGCCAACTCCACCGGAGCCGCCAGTTCCACCGACACCACCGTCGCCACCCTTGCCGCCATCGCCGGCCGACAAAGTGCAGTTGGTAAGAGTCGCGGTGCCGCCCTTGACAAAGAGACCGAAGGAAAGTCCACCACGGCCGCCACCGGCACCCGGCACGCCACCGCTGCCGCCGCCACCGCCGCCACCGCCGCCACC
>CALGBT010000759.1 GCA_937884235.1 uncultured Pseudomonadota bacterium | reverse complement strand
ACATCCGCATCGTCAGCGCGGCCAAGAACCCCAGGGCTCTACTCAGTCGTGGCGTGGTTGGCATCTTGGGCAGCACCGTGGTTTACACCCTGCCGGGCAGCGTGCGGGCCGTGAACGAGTACATGGCAGAAATCACAAAGTCCCTCGAACACCTCTTCAAGATGCTCCACGGCCTGGGTCACTGACCCAACAGGTATGCGCTATAATCTGCTGGTGTGTTCAGGTTGTGTAACCGGATTTCCGGTGGTAGTGCCAGGGTCGCCAATCTGATGTGCGGATAGACCCGGGGTAGGGTACGCTCTCCCCCATCCACCAAGGGCCGGGCAACACTTAGAAAGGAACGCTGATAGACGGCCAACAGTGGCTCGAAGATGCCCTGGTGATTGAGCGGCACGACGGCGTCGACGTCCGGCGTCGCGAGGGCGAGCATCTCATTGACAAAAGCCATGGGAAGATCGGGTACGTCGCAGGGAGCGATGAAGAGTCGCTGGTGGCGGGCCCGGTCCAGGAGTTCCAGCAATGCGAAGAGCGGGCCTTGATCATCAATGGAGTCAACGACTACCGGGAACCCCAGAAACTCGTATATTCCAGGGCTCGCCGCACTGATGAGAAGTTCATCGAAGTGAGGGGCGAGTTGGCTGGCGACGCGCTGGATGAGGGGCTGGCCACCGATGTCGAGGAGGCCCTTGTCCCGCCCCATCCTGCGACTCTGCCCGCCGGCCAGGATTGCCGCCGAAGCCATGAACTTTGTCCCGCTGTGATGATCCTTCAAGTGTTACTCCGCAGACTGTTTGCCCAGGGCATGATAGCAATGTTCTGCAGCGGGTACAAACGGCTGCGTGAAAGTACTTCAGCAGAGCATTGAAAAGACGATGGCGGAGTACTATGGTGGTTTCGGAAGCGGGTCTGGCCCGATTCCGTAAGTGTAATGCAAACCTCGGCCGTGGCCGACAATAAGGAGGGAATGATGCTGAAGGCGAGAGTAGAAGAGGCTCTGAACCAGCAGCTTAACGAGGAGCTCTTTTCCGCATACCTGTATCAGGCGATGTCTGCCGATTTCCAGAGAAAGAATCTCCCGGGATTTGCCAGCTGGATGAGTATTCAGGCTCAGGAAGAGATGGCGCATGCCAGGAAGTTCTACAAGTTCATCCTGGACCGCGGTGGCAAGGTGCAGCTCAAGGCTATCGCCCAGCCGCAGGCGGAATGGTCCAGCCCCAGCGCGGCATTCGCGGCAGGGCTCACGCACGAGCGCCACATCTCTGAATGTATCCACAATTTGTATGCTGTGAGCGAAGAAGAGCGTGACTATCCGACCCGAGTCTTCCTCCACTGGTTTATTGAAGAGCAGGTGGAAGAGGAAGCAACGTCCGAAGAGTGGGGGGAGAAAGTCAAGCGAGTGGAGAATGACCCCAGCGGTCTCTTCGCAGTTGACAAAGAAGCCGCTACCCGCACCTTCGACCTCGTCCTCGCCTTTGGTCCCGCCGCCTAGTCAGGCTAGATTCCTGCTCCGTCCATGAGAGGGAGTTCGATGGGTTTGCCTTGCTGGATTTTGGAGTAGGCGGGCATGTCATGGGTTATCCAGACGTTGCCGCCGACGACGCAGCCTTTGCCGATAGTGATGCGGCCCAGGATGGTTGCTCCTGCGTAGATGATGACGTTGTCTTCGACGATGGGGTGTCGGGGGACGCCTTTGATCGGATTCCCGAGTTTGTCCATTGGGAAGCTCTTGGCGCCGAGGGTGACACCCTGATAGAGGCGCACGTTGGTGCCGATGATTGTAGTTTCACCAATGACGATGCCGGTTCCGTGGTCCATGAAGAACTTCTCGCCGATGGTTGCCCCGGGGTGGATGTCGATGCCGGTTACAGAGTGTCCCCGCTCGGAGATAATCCGAGGAATCAGGGGTACCCCTAGGAGATGAAGCTCATGTGCCACCCGATGTTTGATCATTGCCCGGATACTGGGGTAGCAGAAGATGGTTTCGCCCTTCCGCTGAGCCGCAGGGTCGCCCTCAAAGGCTGCGTCGATGTCGGTGATTAGTAGTCTGCGGATTTCCGGTAGCCTCGTGAGGAAGTTTGAAGTCACGGAATGCGCCTTTTCATCGCAATCGGCGCAGTTCCTTGCCCCATCATCGCTGCACGCGTAGCAGTAGCCG
Source organism: uncultured Pseudomonadota bacterium (assembly GCA_937884235.1). Lineage (GTDB taxonomy): Bacteria > Myxococcota_A > UBA9042 > CAIXZC01 > CAIXZC01 > CALGBT01. Next base: position 11 of record CALGBT010000759.1, on the reverse strand, counting down.
CGCTTGACTTG
>CALGBT010000758.1 GCA_937884235.1 uncultured Pseudomonadota bacterium | reverse complement strand
TTGCAAGATGTGATGTCGGCTGAGGGGGTCAACGCCATTCAGGGGTTCGTCCAGAACCAGGAGGTCGGGTTGGTGGACCATGGCCTGGGCGACCTTGACTTTCTGGCGCATGCCTCGGGAGTAGCTGGCGATGGGTTTGTCGGCGGCGCTTTCCATCTTCAGTGCATCCAGCAATTCGGCGGTGCGACGGGATGCGTCTCCAGATGAGAGGCCGCTCCATTGGCCGAGGTTTTCAACGAATTGTCGGCCGCTCATCCAGTCCCAGGCGCGCTCACCGTCGGGGCAGTAGCCGATGCGTCCACGTACTTCGGGGGTGTCAAAGGGGTCTTTGCCCAGCAACCGGACTTTGCCGGAAGAGGGGAAGTGCAGGCCAACTGCGAGGTTCAGAAAGGTGGTTTTCCCGGCACCGTTGGGGCCGATGAGGCCGGTGATGCCGGGCCCGATTTCGAGGGAGACGTCGTTGAGTCCCAGGACGGGGCCGTAGCGTCTGGTCACCTGGTCAAAAGTAATTCCGAGGTGAGCGTTCATCAGGCCACCGCCTTGCCGGCCTGGCGGTAGATGACCCGTTGCCAGAGTGCGGCTCCGGCCAGGGTTGTCAGGGTTGCGAGAATGACCACGGCGATGCCGTCTCCGCGGCCCCCTGCCAGGAACCAATCGAGGGCCTTTTGAAAGAGGTCAGGCAGACTGAGGAGGTTGGTCCATGCGAGCCCTGTAGCAGAGTATGCGCCCTTGGAGATCATCTGCGAGAAGAAGAAGAGCCCGAACCAGCCCAGGCCAATGTAGCGCGCTCGAGAGCCGAGTGACGAAAAGAGGAGAATGACCACCGTCACGAAGGTGATGTTGAGCAGGCATCCCGCGGTTGCTGCAGCGAGGTCGGTGGCGATGCCCTGCGCGGTTGCGCCCGGCAGAATGGTAGCTGCGGCAGCCACAAAGAGGAATGCGGGGACGAGGTAGACGGTGGCGAGGATGGCCCCCAGCGCCAGGCCTTTGCCAAGCAGGTAGCGGGCTGGTGTAAGGGGTCTGGCGAGGTAGAGGACCAGGGCATTGGCGGCGCGGTCGTCGGCGAGAATTCCCGCGCCGGCGGAGGCCGCGAGTAGGGCCATGAAGAGCATCTCAACTTGCAGCATGCGGCCCAGGAGGTTCAGTTCAAAGGGCAGCGCACCGACTTTTGACTCCACTACTCCCTTGCCCACCAGGACGGCCACAGTGACAATCAGGGGAATGGCGGCGAAAAGCATCAGTCGCCGATTCCAGCGTCCCTGCCAGAGGCGCCTGAATTCCGACCAGAAGATGACGAGAAAGCGGGTGCCAATGGGCACGAATGGTCCTTCGTACTGGCGATATCCGCCGCGGTAAACACCCATCACGCCACCTCCTTCTCGCCCAACAGGCGAAGAAAGGCTTGCTCCAGGGAGTCAGTGGCGTGGCGCAGCTCCCGGATTTGACAAGCGGAGTTGGCTGCGGCTTGCCAGATGGTGGAGACGTCCTGGCCGGTTGGGAGCTCGAGAGCGACAGTGCCAGTTTGCATTTTCGCGGCGCCACCGGATTGCTGCAGCGCGGCGATGAAGCGGTCGTGGTTGCCTCTGACGCGGACCACATAGTGGCCGGCATTCTGGTGGCGCAGGTCGGCGATGGTTCCCGAATAGAGGAGTTTGCCGCGACTCAGCATCAGGAGTGAGCTGCAGAGAGTCTCTACATCTTTGAGTACGTGCGAGGAGATGACCATGGAGACCCCGCTCTTGCCGATGCCTCTGAGCAGCTCCATCATCTCGTCCCGGGACTTCGGGTCGAGGCCGCTGAGCGGCTCGTCGAGGAAGCAGAGCTTCGGCCCGTGTACGAGCGCCTGCCCCAGCTTGATCTTCTGTTTGAGTCCTACGGAGTAACCGGTGATGGGGCGATGACGAACTTCGTCCATGCCCAGGTAGTCTAGCACCTCATAGGCTCGGGAGAAGGCGGCTTCGTTGGGCATGCCGGTAAGGCGGCCGGCGTAAACAATCGATTCGAGCCCCGTGCGGTCGGGGAAATAGGCATCATTTTCGGGCATGAAGCCGACTCGCTGGCGAACTGCCAGGGGGGCGCTGCTGAGGGATTTGCCGAGCACTTCGCAGCTGCCGGAAGTTGAAGGCAGGAACCCGAGCAGAGTCTTCATGAGGGTTGTTTTGCCGGCGCCGTTGGGTCCCAGGAGGCCGGTGACGGAACCTTCGGGCAGAGAAAACGAGACCTCGTCAAGTGCCGTGAACGCGCCATAGTGCTTGGTGAGGTTGCGTGTTTCGATGATGGCCTGGCCCATACCTGGTCCCCCGTACTATTCGCCCCAGCGAGTGGTGTCAGCCATGGCCTCACAGTCGACGAATTGTGCCCCTTCTGGATTCTTGAAGGGGGAGTTGCAGTACTCCAGGAGCAACGCGATAGATTCCACTGGTATTCCCTCGTAGGTATCTGGAGGCCGGAAGCCGGAGCCGCCGTCATAGTCGCCATCGGGCACGCTCTGGTCCCAGAGATCCCAGCGCGGCCAGTCCGACAGTTCAGCAACGGCCTGGGTCCAGTGCTGGTGGACGAGGCGTGCCTCATTGGCGGTCAGAGGCAGGCCGAGGGAGGCCGCTTTGACGAGCAGGATGGCGTTATCCCGAGACCATGCGGGGTGGTCAGCGCCCGATTCCTTGGAATCTGGGTCGAGGTAGGTATCGATGCGTTCAGCGAGGCCGGTGAGCAGGTTATAGGCGATGTCATCATAACCGTGAACAAGGGCCCCTAGCAGGGCCGCCATGTGATAGTCGTAGACAATAGGGTAGTTGTAGTAGTGCCCGGCCGGGGCAATCATGTCGAAGATGCTGCCATATCCGGTGCCGCAGTCGTTGGTGAGCGGTTTGTCGTAGGCCATGAAATCTGCGGCCAGGCGCGCGGGGCATTCGTTGAGAGGGTCGACTTCCGCGTACCAGATGTAGTTGCCCAGGTCCTGGTCCTCGATGATGTAGGCTTTGCCTTCCTGATCCTTGGTGCGAATGTAGTATCCGGAGTCCACGATGTCCTTGTGGAATCCGACCATGGTCTCGAGGGTTTCCTGACACGCTTCCTGGACCCAGGGGTAGGGGGCATCGGCGACGGCGTAGTAGAGGAAGCCGCTGGTGCGGGAGATGGCGCAGACGTCATCCTTGCTGCGCATGTTAGTGATCCAGATGGAGCCCCAGGTGGGATTTTCCGGCCAGGCGAAGGTCTGTGCGTTCCAGCCGAATTCCTCTTTGTAGGCAGCGGTGAACTCCATGACCTTCTTGCGACCGTCGTCTTGCCAACTCTCTTCGT
>CALGBT010000757.1 GCA_937884235.1 uncultured Pseudomonadota bacterium | reverse complement strand
CCCGGGGGGAGCCCCGGCATTGCCGTCGGCGTAGATGTCCTGATGGTCAGCAGAGGGGCTTGCAGAGCACGCGACGACGAACCAGAGGAGGGCTATCGCAACGATCCGCAGTGGGGGGCTTGTCACGCTCATGACGCCGATGATATAGTAGGCAATCGGTTGCGTAAACCCTTTGGAGGAATAGAACCCGATGGGGCGATTTTTGCAGGTGTTGAAGTGGCCCTTGCTCGCTGGAATTGTCGTTATCCAGGCCGTAGCAGGCAGCGCTTATGCTCAAGAAGTTCAGGTGGATGAGTTCCTCTTCCCACGTGACGGCGCGTTGGAGAGTAATCTGGCGGTGCTATGGCCCAAAGTCCAAGAAACTGGTGATGCGCAGACGCAGGCGCTTTACGGGATCCAGTTGCTGGCCCAGGGTAACCACGTTGACGCGCGTCAGCATTGCAGTGAGGCGCACGCCAGGGGGCTTCTTTTCGAGGCAGTCTATTGTCTGTCCATGGTGCACTTCTCTGGAGGTGCATTGGGCGAAGCCGAGGCGCTGGCCCGTGAGGCCATCAGGCTGCGTCCGCGCAGTCTGGCCCCGTATATCGTGCTCGCCAACATCAGGCTGACTCTCAAGGACAAGGAGGGCATGGTTCACGCACTTGAGTTGGGCATGAAGGCTGTTCCCGAGCGGGCCCCTTTCTGGGAATGGGAGTTGGCCAAGATGTTTGAGTCGCTGGGGGACCTTGACGCGGCCCTGCAATGTGTGGGGGTGCTCTCCCGCATCACCGCACAAGATCCCAAAGTGTTCACGCAGGCGGGCGACTGGCTCCGGCGCAAAGGCCGTCTGGCTGAAGCCGCCCAGATGTATCGTTTTGCCCTCTCAAAAGTCTCCTGGTATCAAAATGCCGCGTTGGCCCTGCTGGGCACCTATCGGGAAGACAATCAGTGGGGGGAAATCAATCGCCGTGCCACTCAGATGCTCGAGAATCCTCAGCTGCGCCCTATCCACGAAACGGTCCAGGCCTACCTGGTAGAGGCTAACGAGAACCTGCTGACCATGGAAGTCGAGGCTGTGGAGGCTCGCTATGGCGTCACCACGGCCCAGCTCCATACCTTCGATGCCGTCGAGCCGACGGTTGCCGCCACCGCGCTGCTGGAGGCCGCGCGCATCATGGTGCGATATGGTAAACCACTTTCGTCTCTGGCGTTGCTGCGCAAGGCGCTGACCTACGATCCAGGGCGGGCCGAAGCATATTTTCTCAAGGCCAAGGTCTTCCTCGGGGCGCAACGGCTCGATGAGGCGGAGGAGGCAGTGCACCAAGGGCTGGCGCTGGCCTCCGATAGTGAGGCTTTTGTACTGGCCGCCAAGGTGGCTCGGCTCCGCCTGGATGGCAATGGCTGCATTGCCCGTCTCAAGGGGGCCTTGCAATATCGCAGTGATGATGTCGATGCGCTGCTGGAGGCCGCGCTCTGCCTGCGCATGTTGCGCTATGAGGGGAAGCAGGTCGAAGCCCTCAAGGAGGCCTATCGCATTGACCCGGAGAACACCGATGTCCTCAACGAGTTGGTCAGTTTCTACCTCCATGCCGAAGACGGCAAGGAGGCTGCGACTGACTATCTGGCAAAGCTCTACAATCTGACACCCTACGATTATCGCATCTGTAGCAAGCTTGCGGACCTCTATCGCGCTGACGAGCGTTTCGAGGAGGCGTTGGCGACTTTCGTTCGCTGCTACGATAGCACTCCGCCGCACCTCGACGGCTTGCGCGGGGAGACTGAGACCAACGCTCGGGGCACAGCCCAGCGGGTACGGAATGAAGAGAAGGTGGTGCGGGCACTCACGGCGCTTTGCGATGAAGGAGCGAAAGGAGCGTGTGTCGATCTGGAGGCATTTGAGCAGAGCAAACGCAAGCAACGGGGACTCACAGCAGCGGATTATCAGTTGCGCGTTCGACAGCCGCTGGTAGGAGAACTGGAACGCCTCGGTCCCGAGGGATCCGACTTTCTGGTGCTCGGACTGGAAGCACCGGGGTTCGAGGCATTGCCGCTCAAAGACAAACGGTTCCTCTTCTACATGACCCGGGCAGCCATCGCTGGAGATGAACTGCTCTATCTGCAGAATCATCGCCACGCAATCCTCATCAAACGGCTCCTGGAGCGCCTTTTCGTATATCGCAAGCATCTCACTCCCGAGCTCGCAACCGCCCTGCATGACTACTTGAAGTATGTATGGGTAAATCACGGAAATTACGACCATCGGTCCGGGGTCAAGTTTGTCCCGCGTCAGCTCACACCGGATGCTCTCCTGGAGGCGATTCAGGCCCTGTATGGACGAGGCGAGAGCTTTGATTTCATTCCGGGAGCTGGCCCCCGAGAGAAGTTTGCCTACCTGGAAAGAACGATCTTTGACGCGGACTACGAAGCCCATCTGACGGTGACGGCCAAGGGCGTTGATGCCATCAGCAAGAGTGCGGTGAACCATTACGCACCGGGGGTCACCGATGCCATGATTGCGGCGTTGGACAAGGACCAACGCAATGCGCTCAACGTGCGCTATGCGTTGGTGGGCGGCAAGGTCGTGCCCCAACAGTACGTGGTGGGTGCGCTCGGCGACGAGTACCTGGTGAACGTTGTCCATTTTCTGCGGCAGGCCTTGCCATTTGCTGGCAGCGTGGAGCAACGAGAGAGCGTGGAGGCGCTGATCCGCTTCTACGAGACCGGGCACGAGGCAGAGTTCCGCGCTCATAGCATTGCGTGGTTGAAGACCCGCGGGGGGACTGACTATATCAACGGATTCGTAGAGCAGTTGAAAGACCCCAGGGGCGTAATTGGCAATTTTGAAGGGATGGCCGCGTATGTTTCTGATGCTAAACTGGTGGACCGGCTGGCGGATCAGGCCGAGTACTTCGAGAAGGCCATGCCCTGGCCCGAGCAGTTCAAGCGCAGCAAGGTGACGCGCCCGGTCTCAAATGTTGCCTCGGTGCTGGTGGGCACTGGTGACATGGGGCCGGTACCCTGGGCTGGCTACAATCTCCCCAACTATGCCGATATTCGGTCCGAAGTGGGGTCCAAGAACGTCATCTTCCTGAATATCATGACGGCGCGCTCTGGCAAGGATGCCGAGGCCAGTCTGACGGAGTTCTATCTCCCGGAATATCGTCCCCTGGTGCGGGAATGGGGCGAGTTGGCAACCAACTGGAATGTGTACATGCATGAGATTATCGGGCACGGTTCGGGGCAGCCGGACCCAAGTCTCTCGGATGACCCTCGCAATCTTATTGGCCGTTCCTTTGCGGCGCTGGAAGAGGCCCGGGCTGACCTCGTCGCCCTCTATTTTATGCCCGACCCGAAATTGGTAGAAATCGGGGCTATTCCCGAGGGGCGCCAGGATGCCGTGGTGGAGGCCGCCTACGCGAAGTACTTCCAGGGGTTCCTCAATCTCTACAGTCGTTTTCAGGGGGGCACGGTAAGAGAGGCCCATTGGAAAGGACGACAGTTGATCTTCCGTTATCTGCTCAATGGTGGCGATGGTGGGGAGGGAGACTACGGTCTCAGTCTGGTTCAGTTGGACGGCAACTACTTCGTGAAGATCGGCGACCCGGTGAAGGTCCGAGCTGGCGTAGGTACCCTGCTGCGACGGATTCAAGTGATTAAGTCCCTGGGGCAGATGGAGGAGGCTGAGGCGCTTATCGACCGGTTTGGCGGGAGCTATGACGAGGCAATCGCGGCGAATATCTCTGCTCGTTCGAAGAAGATTGGCGTGGCCAAGCAGTCTGCCTTCGTCTTTCCGAGGCTTGATGCCGTTGTCG
>CALGBT010000756.1 GCA_937884235.1 uncultured Pseudomonadota bacterium | reverse complement strand
CCGCGGTCAAACTGCATGCCTTCCACTACTTCGAGGGTGGTCTCCATGGACTTGGCCTCTTCCACGGTGATGGCGCCTTCCTTGCCCACTTTGTCCATGGCCTCAGCGATGATCTTGCCGATGGTCGGGTCGTTGTTGGCGGAGATAGTGCCAACCTGCTCGATTTCCCGGAAGTCCTTGGTGGGCTTGGAAATGGTCTTCAGTTCAGCGATTACGGCTTCAACTGCCTGCTCGATGCCCCTCTTGATGCCCATGGGGTCGTGGCCGGCGGAGACCATCTTGACGCCTTCCGTGAAAATGGCCTGGGCCAAGACGGTGGCGGTGGTGGTGCCGTCACCGGCAACGTCCGAGGTCTTGGAAGCGACTTCCTTGACCATCTGGGCGCCCATGTTTTCGAACTTATCTTCGAGCTCAACTTCCTTGGCAACGGTCACACCGTCTTTGGTCACGGTGGGGGCACCAAAGGTCTTCTCGAGGACGACGTTGCGGCCCTTGGGGCCCAGAGTCGCCTTGACGGCATCAGCAAGGACATTGACGCCCTTGAGGAGTTTCCTTCTTGCTTCTTCGTCGAACTTCAGGATCTTTGCACTCATGTGATTCCCTCCTTTTCTGGGATCGGCTATCAGTCTACGATAATGCCCTGGATGTCGTCTTCACGAAGAATCAGGTGCTCGTCGCCCCCAACCTTCACTTCGGTGCCGGCATACTTGCCAAAGAGCACCCGGTCACCTGCCTTGACGTCGAGGGGGATGCGCTGGCCCTTCTCGTCCCGCTTGCCCTCGCCGGTCGCAACGACAACGCCCTGGCTGGGTTTTTCTTTGGCGGTATCCGGAATGATGATCCCACCGGCCGTAATTTCGTCACCTTCGGTACGCTTGACAAGAACTCTGTCGTGCAACGGTCTTACCTTCATGCTAACCCTCCCTCAAAGTATGGTTCTGCTGCAGTTTTCGGACGTTCAAATGGCCCGGTAATCCCGGGAAGCGATGGTAAGGTAGTGCGCTTTTGAACATATGCAACCGAAAAAAAACGCGATTTCGAAAATCAGTCTTCGTAGAGCACGGAGTGGACAGCGGGAGCCAACGCCTCCAACTCGGTGTGCGGGTCGAGGAGCCGATGGAAGGCATGAGGATAGATGATGGTCCCCCTTACCTCTTTAATGTAGTAGTCCGGCTTGCGCACGATGGGCTGCACCGTCCAGGTGGACTTGTCCTGGGGGTTCCAGTAGACCGAGGCAACCCGCACCCGATGGAGGCTCAGATTGCGGCGCAGCAACTCCTTCAACCGGATAATCGCATCGTTGACGAAACGCCCACCTTTAAAGATGGAGTCGACCAGCAGGACATTGTCAGACTGGTTGATGCGCTCGGCGAGATAGTCGAGACCGAGGACGTGGGTGCGATAGGTCAGATGGGTCGACGCGGTATTCACGCTGATGTGGTCCGGCATGGGGCGATTCTGACCAGACTTCTTCAATTTGTATTTGTAGACCTCGTGCAGAGGCAAACCGGCGCTGATGCCACCTGGCCAGAGGGCGACGATGAAGTCGGGCTGGAAGTCATCATCGTGAAAGATATTCACCCCGAGCTTCATGGAATCCAGGGCGAGGTCATCTGGAGAGACGTACTTGTAGGGCTCGGGCCAGGTCTCCACAACGGCCTCGTGGTGCTCCTGCCGGATGGTCTCCCAGATCACTGGGTTCTTGTCCTTGATGAGCGGGTCGTCGGGGTCATCAGTGATGAGATCGGCCAACTCATGGGGATAGTCAATCCAGGTCGAGCCGGGGAGGTCGTAGAGGCTGACAACTTCGACTCCGTCGAACTGCACCCGCTCCGGTTTGCGATGGATGGTGCCGACGACGATGCGCTCAGGCGTGTTGGCGCGCGCTCGAGCTCGCAAGGTCTCGATAATCGCCTTGATGGTATTGCCCGTCTCGTAGACGTCATCGATGATCAGCAGGTCATCTTCCCGGCAGACTGACTCGATAACGTGCTCAAGGCCCTTGACCCGAACCTCGCTCTGCTTCTGTATTCCAGTGTAAGACTCAGTGGCGATGGTGGTGTGATTGATGTAGATACCGCGATTGCGGTAGAAGGCATCAACGCCCAACCCCACCGCCGTCCCGCCGCGCCAGATGGAGATGGCGTGCTTGGGGCGAAAACCAGTTTCATAGAGCCGCCGGCCCAGCCTCATAGAGTCCACCAGCATCTCTTGCGGCGTCACGTGCAAAATGTCTACCATCGGGTCTCCCGGGGAGGTTCTGGTGAACTGCCAGCGCGTTCAACGGTGCATGTATAGAAACTGGGGTGGGGTATTGCAAGAAGAATGGGTCAAAGCACAGACCTGCTGCGGCCACCATCGACTGACAGACTGACTCCAGTAATGTATGAGGCTGCGGCGGAAGCAAGGAAAAGCACTGCCGCGGCAACCTCTTCGGGTCTTCCGGCCCGGGCCATGGGAATGGCGCGAGTGGCATCGGCCAGAACCTCTTGTGCGGATCGTTGCTGCTGCAGAGCGCGGGTCTTGACCAGCTCTTCCATGCGGCCGGTTAGCGTGTAGCCGGGAAGCACCGCGTTGAAGGTCACTCCCGAGTCGCCATACTCGTTGGCCAGGGACTTGAGCAGCCCGTGGATGGAGAGTCGCACGGAATTGGAGAGGATCAGGCCGTCCACCGGCTCCTTGCAGGCACATGAGGTGATGGCCACGACCCTGCCCCAACGTCGCTCCACCATTGTCGGGAGGGTCAGGCGGATTAGCCGCTGGACGCTCAAGAAGAGGTTGCCGAAAGCTTCTGACCACTGCTCATCAGCCACCTCCAGAAAGGGCAGCGAGGGCGGCCCCCCGGTATTGGTAACGAGCACGTCGATGGCCCCAAAACGGTGCTGCGCCGCGGCAACGACCGTGGCCGGCCCTTCTGGCTGACTCAAATCTGCCACCACCGGCAACACCACGGCCCCCGTCGTCTCACGAAGAGTCGCAGCCGCGGCTTCGATGCGTTCCAGGGAACGGGAACAAATGACCAGGTGTGCTCCTTCGACAGCCAGCTGATGCGCAGCCGCAAAACCGATTCCCTGACTGCTGGCTGCCACCAGAGCAACCTTCCCGGCAAGACCGGTATCCATGCTAACCCTCCTACATTGGTGCCTTGAAATCGACATCATCAACGAGGTCAAGGAGATTGAGGTGGAAAGCGACATGGCTGTCCAGCAGCGCAGCAAGAGTTGCCCGGGGAGCGCTTTCGGCCAGCAACGCACTGGTGTGAACCACACGCCCGTTGAAGAAGAGCTTCTGGACGTGGGCGTCGCCCCCACCCCAGGCAAGGAGCTCAGCGCCATTGCTTGCGGCCATGACATCGGCAAAAAGGTCGGGGAGATTGGCTGCGGCCTCCAGGGATTGGTGTACTTCGGCCCGGCGCAACTGATATTCGAATTTGATCCCCGGGATACGGCTGTTTTCCACCAGATCGGCCTCACGCACTGTGGCCTTCTGCGGCCGCACAACGAAACAGAAGGGGGCCTTGTGGAAACTCGGAGAGGCGATATCGAGAAGGGTAACCGTGCGCAACCCGGCAGTCTCTTCGTGAGCTGCCAGATTCAGGAGCACGCCATTCCACCGGACCTTCAGCGTCCGCTGTTGCGTCCGCACAGGTACTCCCAGCGTCCGGGCGAAGGGTTCGATGGAGACGTGGCGAGGGCCGCCTTCCCCTTGCGACCGGGAGCGGAAGTACTCGGTCACCCAAAGGGCCCCGGCAACGAGGACGATCCAATCAAAGTAGGAGTGGGCGAAGAACCAGGCGAGAATCACTACGCCTACTACCAGCATGGTTTTCCAACTTGCCATGGGCATACAGTATGGTGGGCAAGCAGCCCTGTCAACGTACGGGGCCAATAACGGGACCCGGATTTTTGCACGGCTGGCAGGCCTATGCTATCCTCTTCCCGTGTGAGGTGTGTCATGCGTTTTGCTCAGTTGATACTAGTTGCGATGATGGTATTCTCGGCCTTCTCTGTGGCCGCCCAGGAAGAACCTGCACCGCCAGGGCCAACCGCCCAGACTCAAG
>CALGBT010000755.1 GCA_937884235.1 uncultured Pseudomonadota bacterium | reverse complement strand
CAAGCGATGCTCATTCGGCAAGGGCTGGTTGTGACCATAGCCATCCCCTTTTTCTTGATGTTGTTTCCGTCCTGCGGACAAGAAGAACAGAGCGGCAAAGGCACAGTGACAACATTGGGGGAATGCGGAGAAATCACGTACTACGGTGTTTGCGACGAGGATGGTGCGTTGCTCTGGTGCAAAGACGGGAAGCTGAAGCGGCAGGACTGCCCCGCGGAAGGGAAGACCTGCGGTACCAACGGCACCAGCAGCGGAATGTTCTGTGCGCCTCCATGCGGAGATGTCCCGGAGTCGGGTCGCTGTGATGGAAATACACTCAAGTGGTGTGCAGCAGGCCTGCTGGGAGATGTGCCCTGTGAAGAACATGGAGGGGGCGGCACAGGGGCCGTTTGTACCTGGGACACCGAGAACTGCGTTGCTCGGTGCATGGGATGCGGTGATCTGCCAGAGCAGGGACGATGCGATGGGGATGTACTGAAGTATTGTAGCACCGGTGCTCCATTCTACACGGACTGCGCAGCATGGGGCAAGCACTGCGGAGTCGATCCAGACTCAGGGTACCCCCTGTGTCTTCCCGTGGAGGCCCCCGAGCCTTGTAATCCACTGGCTTTCGAGGGCTTCTGCTCGGCATCGGGTGTAAGGTTCTACTGTAACAACACTGGTGAAGTCGGTTCCTACGATTGTAACAAACTGGGACTGGGCTGTGCCATCGACCCATCAACGGGGGAAGCACGTTGTCAGGGATGTAGTCAGGCGGACTGGTGGACAGAGCCATGCAAGTGGGGAGTTCGCCACGTGTGCCGGGACGACTTTGTGTACTGGGAGAACTGCGATGAGGTCTGCGATGTTCCGCTTTGATCACTACTGGGCACTAGTTCCTGTTTTGGCTTTGACCCTCTGCGGCTCGCTCGCCTCTTGTGGGAGTTCGGACCGGGAGGATCAGAATGGTCAATGCACCGCTGTGGGCCAGCGCACATGCACATCAGACGATCGTTCAGTGCTGGAGTGCAAGGCGAGTCAAAGCGACCCGAAGCGCCTTACCTGGGCCATTGCCGAAACCTGCCAGGAAGGACCCTGCAGCGATGGGCTGTGTCCAGAGTTTCACGATGTCCTGCAAACGGACATCGGGGAGAGCCAAGACTCGTCGTTGGGGGTGGACGTTGCGGTTGAACTAGATTCGTCTGCTCACCCGGATGCAGTGGTCACCTTGGATCCGCCGACCGATGAACAACCCTTGGATTTCGCCGGACTTTCCATCTCGACCCTGCTGTATTCCGGAAGAGTGCAACTTCCCGCCAATTCTGCGGCGTCCATGCATGACATCGTGGTCAAAGGGGCTCTTGGAGAGGCGGACATGGAACCGGACGGTCGGTTCAGGCTGCGCATGAACGAGCAAGCCACAGCCTTGCTCATCGCAGAGTTGGATGGGGTCCCGTTCCTGATGAGCGTCTTTCCCAAGCATCCGGATCTGATTCAGATTAATCCGCTGTTGTCACCTCGCTCGACCGCCCTGGCTCTTGTCGCGTTGATGCCAGGAGTCCTCACTGGGGACGAGCGTCTGGACGCTTTGCTGCTGGCTGAACTGGAATCCAGGCCCGAGTTTGAACCGTTGGCAGCGCTGGTGGCGACGCAACTGGCGGCGGATACTTCGGCAATTGCTGCTCCAGACGCCCAGTTGGTGAGCGCTTTGCGGACCTTCGTCCTGTCTCTGGAACTTCCGTCGGAAAACGATGCGCTACCCTTCAAGTCTGGGACGTTGGACCCCTGTTACTCGCCGGACTGGCCGGGGACGGACGAGGTCAGTTTCGCATTCTATGATCTGGATGGGCGCAACGAGGATGGACTCTACATCCAGGCGACCTTCAACGACGCCATGGACCGAGTGACGCTTCGGATCACCAATGGAGCGCCTCGCTGGGTCAGCCTCATATTTAACGCAGGCCTGAGTGACGAGCAGTGGGTGGGCCTCGTGCCTCCCAGAAAAGTCGAGGTACCGGGCGTCTCGAAGCTGCTGAAGGATCTGCTGAAGTCGGTGGGTTCGACGGCATGGAACCAGGCTTTCGGCGAGGGCGACGAAACCTTCTGGACCGAGTTGAGGGACTCGTTGGACGCTGCCTACCTCTCCCACTTCGATTGTAAGCACACAGAACTTGAGGACCTCCCGTTTCTCTTCGAAGCCGGGGCGACTCTGGACGCATTCACGTTCGGCTCCACGCCGCTGCCAACCGACGCCTATATCCCGGCAGGATTGACGATCACTACGCAGGCCATCCTACCTCTGCTGGCCCTCTACATCGACATCTCTGCTTCCGCCGGGGCCGAGGTATTTGAGGACCTGAGCGTCCAGGAACTGAGCGAACTGTACGTAGGCATGGAGGTCCTCAGCGGCCCCATCACGAAGTTGATCACTGCAGTCGCCAACTCCGACATGGACCTCGAAGTCGTCTTTCAGGCACTGTCGGACGTCGTAGAGAAGGCCTGCACCAGTTCCAGCTTCTGGGAGTCGGTAAGGTGGATCCTGAAGCTCAGTTCCACCAGCGTGGTCAGTGAGGGATTGGAGAACGTCCAATCGATATGGAAGGAGCTGCTCTCTCCGTTCAAGTGGTTCGATGCAGGAATGACCGTGATCTCGACGGCGTACGCCATGGCCTACCTACTTGATACGGTGCGGGATTTCGACTCGACGGACCAGTACAAGTTGGACCCCTGCCGACCGGATCCCTACGAAGACAACGACATCGAAGCCCTGGCGACGGATGTGACTTTGAACAACGGTATGGCTGTCCTCGAAACCCCAGAGATTTGTCCCGGAGACGTAGACTGGTTCTGGGTCAACGGAGCAGGCATCGAGGGCTTGTCTTGCACTGTCACTGTCCTGGCGGACTATGTGGTTTCCGCCGCCGGCCTGCATGGCGAGTTGTCCGTCGAACTCCTGGCCTTTGACGAGGCACTCGGTTCCGTACAGGGGGAAGGAGGCTATGCGCAAGTAGCGCACGTATTCGACAAAGCCTCCTACCTGGCCATCCGAGTGCAGGGAGCCTACCCCGCAGTCCGGAACGCCTATCGACTGACGATCTCCCAGACTTGCAGCAACCCCACATTGTGCGGCAACGGGACCTGCGACGATGGAGAGACACAGGACTCCTGCCCGGCGGACTGCACAGAATGCATCCCAGACTGCGCCGGCAAGGAGTGCGGCCCGGACGGCTGCGGCAGTAACTGCGGCGGTTGCGGCGCTGGTGAGGTCTGCAACCAGACCCTGGGACAGTGTGAGGCAGACAGTTGTTGGCCCGACTGCGGGGATGAAGTCTTGATTCCTGCGGGCACCTTCTGGATGGGCTGCAATGAGGCGGTGGACGACGATTGCGACAGCAACGAGTACCCGTACCACGAGGTCTACTTGGACGCTTATTACATTGATCGTACGGAAGTGACTGTGGATGCATATTCAGCGTGCGTGAGTGCGGGTGCCTGCACGGCCGCGAGTACTAGCTCTTCGTACTGCAACTGGGGAGTGGCCGGGAAGGGTTCGCACCCAGTGAACTGTGTGACGTGGTATCAGGTGGATGAGTTCTGTGCGTGGGCTGGGAAGCGCTTGCCGACGGAGGCGGAGTGGGAGAAGGCCGCGAGGGGCACGGATGGGCGGAAGTACCCGTGGGGCAATGCGACGGCGACCTGTGATTATGCGGTGATGGATGATGGGGGAAATGGTTGCGGGACTGGCAGTACCTGGCCAGTGTGTTCGAAGTCACCGGTAGGCGACAGCCCCTACGGGTTGTGCGACATGGCAGGGAACGTGTGGGAGTGGGTGGCCGATTGGTATGATAGTGGCTACTACCAAAGCTCCCCAGCGAATAATCCGCAAGGTCCGAATAGCGGCTCCTACCGGGTTGACCGCGGCGGCAGCTTCTACAACTACGACGACTACCTCCGCGCATCGAGTCGCGGCTACGGCTTCCCGTCGTATAGCGACGGCAGGCTTGGCTTCCGCTGCTCCAGGTCCGAATAGTGGTCCGAGCACTATTCGGAGCTTTCGTTCCACTGAGGTTCTGCCTGCCCTCCATAGCTTTAGCGAAGGAGGGTTCCTCTGTTCTACTGGCAGGAGCCGTAAATGTAGCCCTTCGGCAGGTTCAGGACAGGCGTAGGCAAACGACCGAGGTGCGTAGCGAAACCGAGGGAGATTTGCCGGAGCGCAAGCCCTTCGACGTTGCTCAGGGTAGACTCCGGCGGGTCCAGGGCAGAGCCCTGGTCAGCCTTGAGCGAGCGATAGCGAGTCGAAGGGCCGCGTATGAGATGCGATCTGATGTTCCGAAGCGCGGAGTGACATGGCAGTCGTAGAAGCGAGAATCCTGACGATCGGCTGGGACTCGGCTGCGGGAATGTTCGACGATTCGGTGCTGCGGGAGTATTTGGCGGATCGGGAACTGCTGCGGGCGGAGCCGCAGTTCTTTATTCAGGGCGGTCGTCCGTTCTGGTCGGTGTATCTGGAAACCCGGACCCTGGCGGGGGTGGACGTTGCGACTTCTCCAGGCAAGTCACCGTCACAACCCGCTGGGTCATCGAGTGCGGCCTTTGCCGCGCTGCTGTCCGAACTTGACGAGACGGAGCGGGCGCGGTACCAGCGGATCATCGATTGGCGCCGAGAAGCCTCCAAACGGGAAGGGGTGCCCCATTTCGTGCTTTGCACGAACCGGCAGGCGATGGAGCTGTGCCGCCGTGCCCCCCGGACTTTGCAGGCGCTACAGGCCATCAAGGGCTTTGGCGCTAAGCGGGTGGCGAAGCATGGGAAGGAGTTGCTGGAGGTGCTGCATGGTCGAATGCCAGGGTCCGATGCCGGACCGCCTGATCCTGTTCGAGCGATGGATGAGCACGACGAAGTGGATGCTGGAACGCACGGCGCGATTCCCGAAACGCTTCCGGCACTCGCTGACGAACCACGTCGAGAACACCACGCTGGAGATTCTGGAGGGGGTGACGACCGCGGCGTACTCGAAGCACCGGACCGCGGCACTGTCAAAGGTGAATGACGGCCTGAACCGGCTTCGAGTGCTGGCCCGGTTGTGCCACGAACTGCGGCTGTGGTCAGATGGCCAGTACGAGGAGGCAGCCAGGCGAATGGACGAGGCTGGGCGAATTTTGGGCGGGTGGATGAAGACGAATGCCAAGTAAGCACAGAGGACGCGCTGATGTCGAAGGACGGCACCCGAGCTTCGAAGACGTATATGCGTTCGCTTCTCTGCTGTCCGGTTTCCGCAAGGCCCGCCGTGCGAAGCGCGGCAAGGGCGGGGAACCCGCGTTCTATCTGGGCCTGGAAACCAATCTGCTGCGCCTGTCAGATGAGATACGAACTCGGGCCTACCGGCCGGATCCCTATCGGTACTTCAGGCTCCGCACCACAAAAGAACGGGTGGTGTCCGAGGCCAGTTTCCGCGACCGGATTGTGCACCACAGCTTGGTCGCTGCGCTGGAACCCGTATTCGAGGACCGGTTCATCGAAACTTCCTATGCGTGCAGAATCGGAAAGGGCACCCATGCGGCCCTCGCCCGGGCCCAGGAGGAAGCCAAACGCTGCCGTTACTTTCTGAAGTTGGACGTCACGAAGTACTTCGACGGCATCCGACACGAGGTACTTCTGGAATTGCTTTCCAGGGAGATCGGCAACGAGGGTATCTTGTGGCTCTGTGACATTTTGATGCGGCAAGCACGGGTGCCCGGTATCGCCCCCGAGGAGCGCCGCGGCCTCCCCATCGGCAATTTGACCAGCCAGTTTTGGGCCAATGTCTATTTGGACTCTCTTGATCATCTTGTGGTCCAATTGCCCGGTGTCCATGGATACCTGCGCTACATGGACGATCAACTCCTGTTCGGCGACGACAAACGTGCTCTGTGGGCCGCCGAAGGCTTCATCAAGCAGTTTGCAGCAGAGAGGCTTTGCCTGACTATCAAGGCCCGAGCCACAGTACTGGCACCCGTTACCGAGGGGATCCCCTGGCTGGGATTTCGGATTTTCCCGGGGCACGTGCGACTTGACCATCAGTCGAAGCAGCGCTTTGTGCGCAAGTTGCGTTGGAGTATTGCCCGGGCGAACTCGACACTCCTGGCCGATGAGAACGAGGTTGCTCGGGCCGCTAGTCTCTGCGGCCACGTGGCCCATGCGAACACCCTCAGCCTGAGACGCAGTCTCCTGGCTCTGCAGCCGTCGCAATTTTGTGGGAGGCGGCAATGATCGTTGACAACCCCCTTTCCCTGCTTGCAGGATAGTATCCAGTGGGCGGTAGGCACCAGCGGCTCCAACCGGGTGAAACGCGGCGGCAGCTTCGACAACAACGACGACAACCTCCGCGCATCGAATCGCAACGACGACAACCCGTCGGATAGCGACAACAACCTTGGCTTCCGCTGCTCCAGCTCACGGCATCGCCAGACAGACTGTCTTTACGGACGCAGTCTCCGTGCCAGCCGTGACCAGAGCCTTCCGTCCCGTGCTGGACTCTGGTCCAGACGAAGAGCAGTCTCCGTGGGGGTGTCGCCATTTGTGGCGGCACCTCTTCGGAGCAGTCGCCAAGCCTCTTTTCCAATTCGGACCCCCTTTCTGCCATGGCACAATCCCGACATCGCGGGAATCGAACCTGATGCAAAATGCGACAGTGGTAAAAAGTGGCTCTGACCCGTATGGATACTGGGCAAAACGGCTCTCCGGGAGGGTGGCCGAAATTTCGGACCGTGTCCGAAATCACAGAGAAAGAGAGAGAGAATTGGGCCAAAACGGGCTTGATGACGATCAGCCTGGAAGGGGTGTGTCCGTTTTCCTGGGGGTCTTGGTGGAAGGCGAGAAGCGCAAATCGGCTTGATTCCAGGCCGAGATGCGTGTCTTGGTGGTGTGGTGGTGTGAGGTGGCCCTGACCGCCAAGAGCGGTTCAGGGTCTTACACTTAGTGGAGGAAACGGGTCTGGGCTGCGAACTTTCTCCGTTCTCGGAGGTCCTTTTTC
>CALGBT010000754.1 GCA_937884235.1 uncultured Pseudomonadota bacterium | reverse complement strand
CCAGGTCCTCTTCTTCCAACTCCAGACAGCCCAACGCCTCGGAACGTTCCAGATCATCGGCGGCCAAAGCTCGCAACAGGAACGTCGGCAGGATATCCAGGGGCATGACCCTTTCGTACATGCCGATGGGAACCATGGC
This sequence comes from uncultured Pseudomonadota bacterium, assembly GCA_937884235.1. Taxonomy (GTDB): domain Bacteria; phylum Myxococcota_A; class UBA9042; order CAIXZC01; family CAIXZC01; genus CALGBT01. The sequence goes on along the minus strand of CALGBT010000754.1, from coordinate 2,387 downwards.
CCGACCGCCGCCGTTGGTATCGGTAGTCAACTCGAACTTCTTGTTGCCCAGCAACTTCGAAGCAAAGGCCGGGATGATGGAGAACTTGTTGAAACCCGGAGCCACCCAGCCCAGGAAATGTCGCTCTCGTCCTTCCAGCAAAACGGTAACCTGGTTGTGATAGCGCCCCAGGAAACCATCGGGCGTATCAGACAAGGTCCTGCCGGAAAGTACCGACCCTGAGATAATCCGGTAGTCACCATCTTTGACCTGACCGGCAACAAGCTCTTGCAGCCCGGCGCCCAACCTGGTCTTCAACAGCCGCGGAGAGACGACACCGGGACCAGCCAGGGAAACGATGCGCTCCAGACCCAGTGCTCCGGTGCGGAAGAGGTGGCCAATAGCCACTACATCCTGATAACCGATGTACCAGACTGTGCGGTTTCGCCCCACCGGTGCCAGAGTATGGATATGAAGGCCAGGCGTACCTGCGGGATGGGGACCCTCGAACTCCTCCACATCGATGCCACCATCGCTGGCAGAGATGCCCGAGCCCGGTGCGGTGCACAGGTAGACCTTGCCCTCGGTGAGCTTGCGGATAACGCCAAGGCCGCGCGCGAAATCCTCGGCACCACTGGCCAGGCCGGCAATGACCGTCGCCACATCGGGCGCCAAAGGATTGGAGTCCATGGCGGTGACGAAGATGGCATTGGTGATGGCATCAGGGGCGGGCACCTTGCCGTAGGGGCGGGTGCGAAACGCGGTCCACGCACCAGATTCCACCAGCAAGGCACGCGCCGTCTCACCCGAGGCACCGGCCGTCTCGCTGAAACCGCCAAACGCAACAGCGTCCTCAGTCCCAGCCAGCTCGATCTCCACCGATACCAGCGCGCGTCGGGCGCCACGATGAACCCCCTTGATCACCCCGGCTCCAGGAGCGGTGTAAAACACTCCCGGCGTCTTCCGATCTTCGAAGAGCTGTTGCCCAGCCTTCACCACGTCACCTTCCGCCACGAGCATGCGCGGACGCATGCCCACGCAGTCATCAGCCAGAATGGCGACGTGAGTAACGGCGGGCCCTTCTTCGACCCGTTGTTCCGGGCTGCCCGCAATGGGCAAGTCGAGTCCCTTTTTGAATTTGTGCTTTGCCATTTGTCAACCCTGCTCGAGGCCAAATTTCGCATACCATAGCGCGAACCTTCGAAGGATTGAACAAAAAAGATACTACCACTGTGATTTCTTTCACATCAGTTGAACAGCGGACTGTCCGCGCCTATCTCTTGCATGATGGAGCATCTCCGCACCATACTCAGGAGGAACTAACATCTCAGGGGGTTTCGTGGCCCTCAAGGAGGGAGGACGTGGACGTGCAGGAGGCAATCAGGAGTCGGCGGAGCATCCGACAGTTTCGATCCGAAGAGGTATCGAAGGAGCATTTATCTGCGGTACTTGAGGCGGTAAGGTGGGCACCATCCTGGGCCAATACCCAATGCTGGCAGGTGGTTGTCGTCCGGGATCCGGAGCGGAAAAGCCGCCTCCAGGAAATCCTCGGGCGGAATCCGGCCCACGATGCCATGGTGCAGGCTGACGTGGTGTTGGTGCTGTGCGCTGAGCTGGGGCGAGCAGGCTTCAAACGAGGGGAACCCACTACCGCCTATGGCGACTGGTTCATGTACGACCTCGGTCTGGCCAACGAGAATCTCTCGCTGACAGCTCACTCACTGGGCCTGGGCACGGTGATTGTTGGCAACTTCGATCACGCCGCAGTAGGCCGGGAACTCGGCCTGCCCCATAGTCTGGTGGCCGTGACCATGGTACCATTGGGCCATCCGGCATCCACCGGCACAGCTCCGCCCCGTCGTGAACTATTGCAGCAAGTACATCTGGAGGAGTTCGGCGTACCGTGGAGCAATCCGACGACGGCGTGCTAGCCGTTACTGGCAAGCACCTACATTGCAGCCGGGCGCAGCCGGTACCGGCCCCTGACAATCGGAGTTCTGAGTACAGCAGAGCGGCTGGGCAACAAGCTTGGCATTGTCGATTATCTGCATATCGTCAACGCTCCAGGAAGGGCAGGCGAAGACACCGGCATTGCCCACGGCAACCCCAACCCTCACTTTAAAGGACGCGTTCTTGTAGGGGGTGACGTCGTAGGATTCAAGCTGCCACTCGTCATCCGTAATGAAACCGGACCCCGTCTGCTTCCAGAGGTTCACCCAGCTATTGCCATTAAAGACCTCGATGGAGTTGGTCATGTAGGGGGGGTAGTCGCTGTTGAGGAAACGCCAGAAGCTGAGCTGCGGACTGGTAGCCACCGCGATATTGATGGCCGGTGAAGTAAGATAGTAGGCCGCGTGGACAGTCTTGTCCGTGTTGGCACTGATGCGCACCCCGGCCAGCATGTTATC
>CALGBT010000753.1 GCA_937884235.1 uncultured Pseudomonadota bacterium | reverse complement strand
TGTCTAGGGGTTCCAGGCCGTGGAGGAAGCGGTGCACTGGGCAGTCTCCGAGGCAGGCCTCGCCGTCCACGACGCCATCCTCGTCAGCGGCGTGGCCGTGGTTCCTGTGGGGATGTTGCGGGGCCAGCCCGCCCATCCGGGACCAGTATGGATCGGCCCCCATCCAGTTGCCCAGGCCGACGGTGCCGGCGGCCACCGCGACGAGGACCACAAGGCCGAGGACCAGCGCCCCCACCGAGCGGAGCCGGCCGCGCCGGGAGCGGAGGACCCACAAGAAGACCGAGACGGCCAGGAGCACTGCGCCATACAGGCTCACCACGGTGGGCCCAGTAGCCATGTCGGTCCGGTAGCTGAGGGCCAGCCCACCGACGGAGACCAGGAGCCCGACTCCCCATCCGATCAGGAGCTGAAGGGACAGACGGGAGGTGATCAAAACCCCCAGGATCGCTGGTACCACCAGGAAGACGAAGACGAGCAGCACCCCGGCGGTGCGCACCGAATGAGTAATCACCAGGCCAAAAGACACGTAGAACAAGAAGTCCCAGAGCCGCACGTTGATCCCGTCGGCCCGCGCCTGCTCCGGGTCATGGGAGATTGCCATGAACTTGTGCCTGAAGACGAAGTGAAACACCCCCACCAGGGCGTAAACCACGGCCGCTGCAGCGACCTCGTTGCCCTTCACCCAGAGGAGCTGGCCGGTGAGGATCTGCTGGATGTGCTCCGCACCATGTGGTGCCCTCGCCACGATGAGAATCCCCACCGAGGAGGCCAGCGCGTAGACCAGGCCGATGACGGCCTCCTGGGGAATCTTCTCCTGGCGGAACCGGGTAAGGGAGAACAGTGCGGCACCGAGCACCGTGGCCACCAGGGAGAAAACGTAGGCCCCCTTAGACAGGGGATCGATCTGGAAGAGGAAGGCGATGGTCGTCCCGAGCGCGGCAATCTGCGCCAGAGCCAGGTCCACAAAGATCACCTGGCGTCGAAGGACGTGGAGACCGAGGTACGAATGGATCCCCACCAGCACGAGGCACTCTGCCAGGGGCAACGCCATCACCTCCCAGACGCCGACATTTCCTGTCATTTCGCCTCCCCATAGGCGTCGAGGAGACCGTCGAGCCAATGATCTACGAGGAGGAAGTAGTCCCCGGTTCCTGGGGTGCCACCCACGTAGAGCGGGGCGATCACCGCTCGGGCATCCACCGCGGTACAGATCCGGTTGATCTTGCTCTCATCGAAATAGCTCGCGGCGAGGACCACCCGGACGTCCAGGGACCGCATGAGGTTGATCACCTCCTCCACGTGCTTGGGGGATGGCGGGATGGCGGGCTTCGGCTCCACTTCACCGACGATCTCCAGGCCAAATGTCCTGGCGAAGTAGACCCAGTTCTTGTGATAGGTGACGATCTTACAGCCACGGAGAGGCAAAGCCTTCTTCATCCACCCCCCGAGGAGTTCGCTCATGGGGCGCCCCTTGATCTTTCGGCCCTCTAGGAAGGAGACCAGATTCCCGCTCTCGGCCAGGCGGAGCAGGGTGGATGCACCCATTGCCTTGACCAGCGCAGCGCCGAAAAGGGCTTCGTCCAGGCGGGCCCGGAACGCCTTGAGACGCCCCTCGTAGTACGTCCGGCTCTCCGGGTCCACTTTGACAAGGCCGATGGTGATGTTCTCAGCCATCTTCCGAACGTTGAGGGGGTCCGTGACCAGATGGGGATTGCCGTAGATGTGAACCCCGCCGCTGCTCCGATCCGCGGTGGCAGGGATCTCCAGCTTCTCGATGCCGTCCGCTACCGCGACATAGCCCACCTGCCCCTCACGGACCTTCGCATTGCCTGCCTTGTCGATGAGGGAGGGGAGCCACAGTTCCAGGTCCATCCCCGTGGTGATGAGGAGACCCGCCTGGGCGAGTTTCGGTGCGAAGCTTGGCTTGGGTCGAACGAAGTGGACGTCCTGATCCGCCGCCGCGATGGAGAACACCTCCACCTTGTCTCCGCCGATTTCCTCCGCCAGGCTGGCGTATGTCGTGGTGGTCGCAACGACCTTGACCCGGGCCAACGCGGACGGTGAGACGAGGAACAGCAATAGCAATGCGGGCACCAAGGCCTCAATGTGACGTTTCATGTTGAACCTCCTAGTACCGTTCGTGTTTGTGGGGGCCAGCTGCGAAGGTGAGTTGGAGGAACACGCGGTGCTCCACGTCTGCTATCTTCGCGGCGGAAAACTGCATCTCCGGGATGGTGAAGTCGTACTCCAGACGGAAGCGCACCCAGGGGCTCTGCCACCAGGAGACATAGGGAACCGTCTGGACGATCCAGCGGTCCCCGTTGGTCACGTTGAAGGGCTGCACCAGGTCCTCCCGGACCCCGATTATCCAGCTGCGGTTGAGCCTTAACTCCAGGCTGGTGTACCCCCCCATCCACTGCAGGAGGTCCTCCTCTACGAGCTGCTTCCGGATGTACAGGAACTCGGTGCGCCAGGTGAAGTAGTGGTACTTGGAGCGGTTCAGGGGCTCCCAGTTCAAGGTGAGATCGGCACCGCCAATAATGGTCTGGCGCCACGGCTCGCTTCTGAGGTCCCCGTCCTCGCCCAGTGCGCTGCGCGGGTTGTTGAATCCGAACATGCCCGTGAGCCCTAGCTCCAGATAGGTGTTCGGGGTGAGGTCCCAGTAGTTCGTGAGGCGTACCAGGGTGGAGGGGACGCTGAAGAAACTCCCGGCAAAGACCCCCTCGTTGCTGCCGTTGGTCACCTGTACGAAAAGCTCCAGGCCGTGACTCCAGACCGGCGGCAGCACCAGGTGGGTTGCGATCCCCGACTGGTTCAGACCCCCTGGGCCGAAGGGGACGGTGAGCATCAGTGGAAAATCAAACTGATCCAGCCCCGGCTTGTGCCAGCGATTGACCACGCCGAGCTGCTGCCGGAACTTCCCGAAAGTGAGGGAGAGGCCGGGTAACACCGACGTCCAGGTCACATAGGCCTCGCCAACCTCCGCACCATCAGGATGCAGTTCTACCGCCATCCTGGCGAAGGCAAAGGGATCCAGATTGGACTGCAGATGCAACCCGAGCACCCGGAGGAACGCACCGGATCGCTCCGAGCCGATTACCCCCAGACCATCACCGGAGTCCACATAGCGGCCGAAGAGGTCCCCGACGACGCTGATCTCCGGGTTCAAGGCCTGGAGGGAGCGCTGTTTCCCCTGGAAAGACCTGAGCGTGACCTCGTCCGCCTCCGGCGCCTGCTGGGACGCACCGGCCTCGAGCTTGAGCACCTGGAGTTCAAGCTCCTCCAAGCGCTCCTGCATCTCCTGTGGACTCAGCTTCTCGACCGTCGCCGTTCCCTCCTCCTGCGCCTGCCCGGGGGACGACGTGCACAATATCATGGTAACCGCTACCACTGCCGCCCACGAACACCGGAGGGGCGGGAGACCTTGCCACACGGAATGAGTCATACAAACACCTCCTCTATGAGAACCGTTGCTTTGACGATGGCCGGGACCCACCGGGGCCGCCGGACGCTATCCATGTCTCAGCAGGAGGAGGGAGGCGAATGTTTGGGGGCGTTCGTGAGCAACGGAGTTGCCGGGAAGCTCTCCTTCCGCGGCGGAACTACTCCTGACCCGCTTTTCTCATCGAGGGGGCCAGCGGCAAGTCGTAGTGGCCCCTTCACGCCGTGGGCTGTGCGGAGCAGGATATTCAGGAAACCACATTCCGGAGAATCGTTCTGGACAGCCTCAGGGAGCAGCGCCCGTCGGTGTTCCGCACCGGCTTGCTCCGGGAGCCGGTGACCGTGGGCCCCGTGGGCCCCGTGGGCGGGGGCTCCATCCCGGGTGACGGTGCAGTGTTCCAGGGCCAGGAAATGGAGCGTCGTGACCAGGAGTTGGGCAAAGAAGAGCCCAGAGACGAACATGGAAAGCACGCGCAGGAAATGTTTGCGATGCTTCAGCAACTTGATCTTTCTCCCAGTGGTCAGCATAAGCATACCAGAGGTTTGTACCGGTTTTCATCATCAATCTTCTCCCAGTCGATGGACCCACCGAAAACGTATGTCGCACCAGCTCGACCTGCTGACACACGGCCACCGAACTCGAGCCGTAGTGCCTCAACGAATCGGTTGCCGGTACAATGACACGGGATGATCAGGTCTGGACGCAGTTCGGTCAGAGCAGCGAGCGTGCATTGCAGACGCTCGTCGCTTGCTCTCAAGAGGTGGAATCCGCCGATTACCGCGTGGAGATGCGATGTGTGGCTGCAGCGGCGTGCCGAGTTGAGTGTGTTGACGAGTCCGGCATGGCAGCACCCCACGCATACTACCAGGCCCTCGCTCGTGTTCAGCCACAGAGCCATGTCATCCTCGAACTGGTCAACTGCGGTTCCGTCGGCATCAAGCAAGTAGTGGCCGTAGGCCTCCTCGAAATGGGCTAGGCGAGGAATGGGTCCAGTTATTCCAACTCCAGGAAACAGCGAGCGGGAGCCGGTGGTCCAGTCCAGCCTTTCGGGTGGCATGTCTCCTAGCGCCCTGCGCGCGGCTGCAGGCATTGCCAGGGAAACCAATTGGTCGCCTCGTTTTGTGTAGCGGGGAAGAACCGCTGCTGGGTGGCAGTGGACGTGGACGTCCGGGGAGCGGCTGAGAACATCCTTGATACCACCAGTGTGGTCATCATGCCCATGGCTCAACACGAGGTGGTCAGTCTGGTTGAGGCTAATCCCCATTCTGTCCGCGTTAGTAAGGAGTGCGGTTGCCAGGCCCGTGTCAAACAGTATTCGCTGGTCGTCGGCCTCGACCCACAAGGAGAATCCGTGTTCGGCCGTCAGGCCATTAGTTGCCTGGTCGTCGACCAGGATGGCAATCCTGAGCCTTCTCACGATTGGCGGCACGACGTTCTGGTCCTCCGATGAAAGAAGGTCATTCCTCATGGCCGGTTCAGCCGGCGAGGGTGGTGGAGTGGCTGGCTGCCCTCTTTGCGAATGAGTGCGAGGGTCCCGAGCGGGAGTCCGACGTGACGGGATATCACTGGGCATTTTACCTTGAAGAGGAAGATGAGGTTGCCCTCGGCGTTGCTCAGGGTCTCGAAGTTGCCCTGGCCCTTCGCAATGATGAGGCCAGCATTATTGAACCGCTGCCGGAAAGATTCACTGCAGTCTGAGAGGATGGTCCCCGGAGCGTCGGAGCCGTTGTCGATAACCTCGACGATATCCTGCATTCCGACTTCAATTGCATCTTCCATCGTGGCGTCGTTGAGCACGGGAGCGCCTCGCACGGCAAGGGTCACCCGCTCGCAACCGAGTTCTTCAACGAGCAACCTGTCGATGGCGATCTCACCCGCGTTGTCTGCGAGGTACAGGATGTCAGACGCGTCTGCTACGGCAGCTCTGAAATTTCCCCAGTCTCCGAGCAATGCTCCGTCATCCGCCTGCTTCAGGGCTGCGCCAACGTCGGGGGTGGTGTGTGCCCCTGAAATACCCATGTCGATCGCGTTGGCAGCGACGGCGTATGTGGCGGCGGCAAGCAAGGGGTCGTTGGCCCGTCGCACCGCTACTCTGAACTCCGGTAAGGCGTCCATGGCCAGACGGTTGAAATGCTCTTTGGCTGCCCGGTAGGGGTCGGTGACACCGGTCATTTTCCTCAGTCGACGATGGATTTGTTGTCCGACGAAAGGTGGTGGTCGGTCCAGGTTCAGTTCGGCTGTCATGCGCAGGACGTCTCGCACGATCCCCTCCTGAATACTGCCATCTGCAGTGACGTTGCGGGCGGCTTCGATGGCTTGACGCAGGAAGCACGGTATGCAGTCGAGGTAGCTCTTCATTCTAAGTCTCCTCGGATGCTTGAGACTCGGCGCAGATGAGCCACGGTGTCTTTCAAAGCACTCACCGTGGCGTCGAGGTCTGCTGCACACGTGTCTCGCCCAAGCGAAAATCTGACCGAACCCTGTGCGGCGCGCGGGGAAAGCCCCATGGCACGCAGCACGTGGGAAGGCTCGGGGTCGTCGGTAGAACAAGCTGAGCCGGTGGAGACGCAGATGCCCCGGACATCAAGTCCAAGGACGACCGATTCGCCATCGACGTCTTGAAAGCTGATGTTTGAGGTGTTCGGCACCCGTTGTGCCTCCGAACCATTGAACCTCACCGCTTGAATTGCAGCGCCGACCTGGAGTTCAAACCGATCTCGCAAGGAGCGAAGACGATGCCCCTCGGTTTCGGCTTCCTCGAAGGCCAGAGTGACAGCCTCTGCACACCCCGCGATGGCGGCGACGTTCTCGGTCCCTGCGCGCAGGCCGTGCTCGTGTGTGCCCCCGGTCATCCAAGGCGCAAGCGGCGTGCCCTCGCGGACGTACAGGACTCCGACCCCCCTTGGCCCGTAGAGCTTGTGACCAGAGAAGGTCACGAGATCCGCACCGAGTTCGGCAAGTTTTCGATCGAGCTTGCCCGCAGACTGCACTGCGTCGGTGTGAAACACGACGCCACGTGCTCTGGTGGTCGTTGCTATTTCTTCTACGGGCTGGATCACGCCGGTCTCATTATTGGCATGCATGACAGTCACGAGAATCGTTCCGTCGCACAGGCTCGCCCGCAAGGCTGCCATCTCCACCACCCCTTCCTCTGTTACCGGCAGGTAGGTGACCCGATAGCCCTCGTTCTCCAGTGCCTTGCAGGTATTCAGCACCGCGGGGTGCTCAATTGCCGTCGTCACAATGTGGTTACCCTTTGACTTGAGCGCACGCACCACGCCGCGCAGGGCCAGATTGTCGGACTCGGTGCCGCCCGAACAGAAGACGACTTCCGATGGTTTGCAGCCGATGCAGTTCGCAATCTGTCCGCGCCCGAACTCGACGGCGGCCTTGGCCTGGCTGCCGAAACGGTACGGGCTGGAGGGGTTCGCCCACAACTCCTTGAGAAAGGGCAGCATCGCTTCGAAGGCACGCGGATGCAGAGGAGTGGTGGCGTTATGGTCGAGGTAGATCATGGTTGTTCCGGGGGCGCCCTCCCTCGCTTCTCCCAGTCGTCGATGACGGCCTGGAGCGCTTGTACGCCGAGGAGAGAGCAGTGCCTCTTCTTTGCCGGGATGCCACCCAGGGCTTCGACCACGTCATCATCGGTGATCAGCCTGGCCTCCTCGATCGTTCTGCCCTCGGCCAGGACGGTCAGCATGCTGCTCGTCGCGATGGCCCCAGGACAGCCAAAGGACTGAAAAGCGATCTTGGCTATCCGCTGGTTACGCACCGAGATCCAGAGCTTCATCTGGTCACCGCAGGAGGAGTCGCCCACCACTACGAAGCCGTCGGTGTCAGCCTTGGCCAGCTCGCCCACGTTGTGTGGATGTAAGAAGTGGTCGAGCACCACCTCATTGTACGAGATCACCGGGGCTGCCGGTGCCTCCAGTCCGCGGTTGCGGTCGTTTGCCCCACTGTCGTCAGGCGACGGATTCATTTTTTGCATGGTGGCCTATCGCAACGTGTTTCTCGCCCGCAGCAGGGTGTTTCCCTCTCGCATTGGCTGACCGAGGCGCTTCGGCCCTTCATGATGAACTCAGTCCGGCCCGAGACCACTCGGCGAACTGCGCTGCTACAAGTGGGGCAGCGCTGCCGGGCAGGTTCCGAAATCGACTGCTGCACCTCGAACTCGCCGCATCTTGCGCACTCATAAACATACGTCGGCATATGCTTCGCTCCTAATGGTCACAGATGTTGGCCTCGGTCGTCAGGTGGCCTTCCAGGAAGTCTCGGACAATGTCGTCGGGCGTTCCGCTGACGGCCCCCACCAGCACCTGGATTCCATTCTGCTCGAAGAGACTCTGGGCGCGGGAGCCCATTCCGCCGGCGATGATCACCGTCGCTCCCTGCTCGTGGAGCCATTTTGGGAACGTCCCCGGTTCGTGAGGCGGTGGCGTCAGCGCTTGCTTGTTGCGAGCGGTCTTCGCTCCCAGCTCTACGTCGAACAGCACGAATTGCTCGCAGTGTCCGAAATGCGATGACAGGAGGCCGCCGGTGACCGGTATGGCGATCTTCAGCGGTCGTCCGTCCGCAAATGGCTCGGGCTGTGCCTGGGCCGCACTGAGTTCTGGTTCGAGTAGGATACGGACAATGCGACCGAAGGCTTTGGCCGTCTCGGAGTGGGGTTTCGCCTGCACGATCGGTGTGCCGCGGTCGCCGGAGACGACTACTTCCGCCTCGATGGGAATGGCCCCCAGGTAGGGGACATTCATCTCTGCAGCCATCTCCCGGCCGCCGTTGGCACCGAAGATGTTGACGAGTTCGCCGCATTTCGGACAGGAGAAACCGCTCATGTTCTCCACCACGCCGATCACCGGGAGATTGAGTTGTCGGCAGAAGTTGATGGACCTGCGGACGTCTTGAACTGCCACGTCCTGCGGCGTGGTGACGACCACGGCACCGTCTGCTTTCTCGATGAGTTGGGCCACGGACAGCGGCTCGTCCCCGGTGCCCGGGGGCGAATCAACCAACAGATAGTCCAGTTCACCCCACTCCACGTCCCTGAGGAATTGCTTGATCACGCCGTATTTCATCGGGCCTCGCCAGATTACGGCATCGTCCCGATGACGCAGGAGAAATCCTATCGACATCACACTGAGGCTGCCTTGTCCAACCTCAACCTTGACGGGAATAAGAGCGTTTTCGCCTCCGGCGAGTGGCGTGCCCTCGAGATGCAGGAGCTTGGGCACGCTGGGGCCGTGAATGTCTACGTCGAGGAGGCCCACCCGCTTTCCAGCCAAGGCAAGAGCTGTGGCGAGATTCACCGCGACAGTACTCTTGCCCACACCTCCTTTCCCCGAGAGAACCATGATTTTGTGTTTGATCTGGCACATCCTGGACTGGATCGCCTGTCGATCGTCGAAATCTTCGTCACGTTCGTTTGGACGTTTCTCTTGGGCCGCGCACTGCGAATCGTTACAGGTCTTGCAAGTGTTCTCGGTTGTCATTGCATCTGCCTCGTTGAAGTTGTAGGTGTGGTCATCAAATTTCGTCCCGTACTCGTGCCCAGAGAGCACGAATGTCTGTAGCGGCTGGACTCGCTCCGTTTTCTACCACGGCCATCCGCTTCACCTGGGCCACGGTCACCCCGTTGTCGTAGCGGACTCGCCCTAGCACCAGGAGGCCCAGGGTCGTCGCCTCCGCCTCGATCCGTTCCGTAGTCTCCAGGTTGATGTCTGCCTTGTTGATGCAGACCCCAGCTTTGGCGTTAAACTGCCGGCAGAGTTCGGCCACTCGCCGCAGATCGTGCAAGCCCGACAGGGTCGGTTCGGTGACGATGAGCACCAGATTTGCCCCCGCAATCGAAGCAATCACAGGACAGCCGATACCTGGCGATCCGTCGCAGATCAGTAACTTGCGCCCCCCGGTGATGGTGAGGGCCTTGGCCTCTCGGCGCACCAACGACACGAGTTTTCCGCTGTTCTCCTGAGCGGTGCCAAGGCGTGCGTGTGCCATGGGGCCGAATCTCGTGTCGGAGACAAACCACTCTCCGCTCATGGAAGAAACCATCGAGACCGCTTGCTCAGGGCAGATATCAGCACAGACACCGCAACCCTCACAAGAGACCGCTTGGACTTCGTAACGCAAAGAAGCAGCGCCCTCCGTGGAATGAATGGCGCCGAAGCGGCAGTGCTCAGCGCAGACGCCGCATCCCACGCAGCGATTCGAATCAATGACCGCGGTCTTGCCCCCAGAAAAGGGCCAGCGATGAAGCACCGTGGGATTGAGCACCAGATGGAGGTCCGCAGCATCGACATCGCAGTCAGCCACCACCGCATCCTCGGCCATGGCAAAGAACGAGGCGACGATGCTGGTCTTGCCCGTGCCCCCCTTGCCGCTGACTACAACCAATTCACGCACCAGATTGGCCGTGCCGAGTTCCAACGAGTCAGAAGGGAAACGGCCCTGTTCGGTTATCTCGCTCAGAGTTTCCTCCCGCATTATCGAAATCCTGGTCTTGCCACCCCGAGCCAACTCGCAAAGTTTCTCGAAGAGATCCACGAAGAGCGGCTTCAAATCAGGGCGTGCAGTAATGGCCAATTCGCCGCGAGAGTAGGCCTGGGCTATTTCCCTGTTGTCTGGGATCTTGATGAGGACGGGGATACCCTCACTTGCGCAGTAGTTGAATACCTCGTTGTCGCCGGTACCGACGCGGTTGACGGCAACACCGAAGGGCGTGCCAAGCTCGCGCAGCATGTCTACCGCCAGCCTGAGATCGTTGAGGCCGAAGGGCGTCGGCTCCGTAACCAGGAGAACCACGTCCGCACTCTTGACCGATTCGATGACCGGACACGAAGTCCCCGGAGGGGCATCTAGCACGAGCGTGCGGTCTTTGGGCGCATTCTCCAGTACGACGCGAATCACGGGCGGGGCCATAGCCTCGCCGACGTTGAGCTTCCCGTGCAAGAACGCCACCTGTCCCGAGATCCCCTCCTCGATGGTACCCGTGGCTCGATAAACCTCGCTAATCGCACCAGTTGGACAGGCCAGCGAACATCCGCCACAGCCGTGGCAGAGCTTGGGGAAGGTCAAAACCTCCTTCGGCAACACCAGAATTGCGGAGTAGCGACACGCCTTGCCGCAGGCACCGCAGAAGGTGCAGAGCGTCCCGTCCACCTCAGGAACGGGACGCATCACGTCGCGGCTCTCGTGAATGGCGGGCTTGAGGAAGATATGTCCGTTAGGTTCCTCGACATCGCAATCCACATAGGCCACGCGCATGCCCGTCTCGGCAAGACAAACTGCCAGGTTCGTCGCCACTGTGGTTTTACCCGTGCCGCCCTTGCCGCTGGCAACAGTAATCCGAATCGGTCGGCTCATTCGCCACCTACCTGACCACGTCGGTTGCCCCCGCCACCGCTGCATTCCCACCTCATCGCTCTTCTCCCATGCCGGCGTGACTCGAAACGTTGGGAGCGGAAACAGCCTTGAGTTCGCCTGCTTTGAAGCGTTGGACCGTCTCGGCTATGGTGCCTGTACAACCGACTATCACATCGATACCAGCGGCAGTTAACGTCTGATGCGCGTTGGGGCCGCAGTTTCCTGTCAAGACGGCTACCGCCCCATTTTGGGCCACCAGCCTAGCCGATTGTATGCCTGCTCCCCCCGCCAGGGTGCTGTTGGTGTTGTCGATGGCCTCGAAGCTCATGTCATCTGTCTCGACGAAGACAACACATGAGCATCTCCCGAAGCGTGGGTCAACGACTGATTCTAAAGTTGGGCCTGCAGCAGAGATTGCTACTTTCATCGTTGTTCCTCCAGCATGTCTGTTCTTCTTCGTCTTCGTTTGAGGGCTCCCGTTGCGGTTCGCCCCGTTGTCTCGCTTGTTTCTGCTGCCTCGCTAGTTTCTATGCTGTCACGGATGCAAACATGACCAATGCACCTCCTGGCGTCTCTCCTGAGCAATAACCGGGCCACCTTCTGGAGATACCAGGGAAACATGAAGGAACCTCGTGATTGCGATAGTTTGCGGCAGGGCATGCGAGGCCAAGAGCATCCGGCACCGTTGCATAAATGCTACGTTACGTCACGGCATCGTCACAATATGGAGACTGTGCAGTGTCGAGCATTGCGGGTGACGGGACCTTCCGTTCCACCAAGTACGCAATGCGGACCGTTGATTGCGACTGAAGCCCCCGGTTGGTTCAGAGTTTCTTCAGACTCTTGGCGTATCGGCGCGCCAGTTCAGGACATACGTCTCGGGCCAGTTGCTGGAATTCACGCCCCTTCTCCGTAACTTCGCCCAACACCTTCGCTGGCACTCCGGCGGCAGTCTTGTTGGCCGGAATTTCGGCACGCTGCCGTACCACCGCGCCTTCAGCCACCACGGCTCCTGTCCGGATCACCGCCCAGTCACTGACGATGGCTCCCATGCCGATGACCACTTCGTCCTCGATGACACAGTTGTGGAGAATGGCACCGTGGCCAACTGTGCAGCCATTGCCCACGGTACACGATTCACCGGGTCGAGCGTGGAGAATGCAGTTCTCCTGCACGCTTGTCTCATTGCCAATTTCGATGGTGCCGTAGTCACCTTTGATGCGAGCACCAGGGCCGATATAGCAACGGTCCCCGATGCGTACTTCACCGATGACGTCAGCAGTTTCGCAGACATAGGAGTCCACCCCCACAACTGGCCGTCTCCCTTCAAACTCGTAGAGCGCCATGACCGCGCCTCCCCTTCGTTAATCAGAACCGCAGCCTCCACCACCGCCGTGGCCACCGCAAGCGGCATCCAGACTGGCTTTGGCAAGTTGGCCCTTCTTGAGCGCGTCCAGTGTCTCACCAACGCTGCCCAGACGACTCAAATACACGTCAATTCCGCCGGCCGCCAGTTTCATCATAGCACCCCGGCCAATCCCCCCCACCACCAACGCATCAAGATCCTCCCCAGCCAGCCACTTGAGCGGTTGGCACATACCATGAGCATGGTGCTCATTGGCGTTGGCGATGGCCTTCATCGCACCAGTTTCACTGTTAACAATCATGAAGATTGGTGCCGATCCAAAGTGGGCGCAAACCGGGCTGTCCGTCCCTCGATTCTCAGTTACTGGAATGCAGATGTTCATTGATGTCTCCTATGACTCCGTTACTTTCTGTAATGATGGGGACCCAGTTGGTTCCCCGAAAGCT
>CALGBT010000752.1 GCA_937884235.1 uncultured Pseudomonadota bacterium | reverse complement strand
ACAAGTACCCAGCCCGGTCCTTCAGGGCCGGATTAATTGATCCCATTCCGATTACTACGTTCAGGATGACATTGGGAGACAGAAGTGATGAGGAACTAATCCTTGCGGGTTTCGAGACGGGTCTCGATGGCCTTCCCGAGGATCATTCCCAGGGACTCGAGGACGTTGGCATCAGTGGTGGTCCACTTGCCATCACCCTTCTTATTAATGAGTTCGATGGCCCCGTAGGTGCGGGAGCCGTGCTGAATTGGCACACAGAGAATGGAGTAGGTCCGGAAGCCGAATTCCTGGTCCAGTTTGCCGTAGAAGTTGGGGTTCTGCTGGACGCTGTTGACAGTTAGTTTGACGCCGTTCTGCACGCAGAAGCCGACAATGCCCTTGCCTACGGGGACATGGATGCCCTTGATCTTGTTGGCCACCGGCCCTGAAGCCTCAACAATGACGAGGTCTTTGAGGGCGGAGTTCATGTCCGAGAAGAAGATAGAGGAAGCCTCGGCTTCGACGTGCTGGTTGGCCAGCTTGAGGATCTTGGCGGCGGCCGCAGCTTCTTCCTGTTCGTGGAGGTCATCGGTTGCGAGGAAGACATCGGCCACGATATTGTCCACGGTCTTTTCTTCGGGTTCGTCGCCATCGTACCAGTCATCGAGGTCGTCCCACTCGTCCTTGACGGCCTTGCTGCGTTCCTTGACTTCGACCTTGCCGAGAACACCGGTGGCTTCTTCGGCGGCCTTGTTAGCGGCAGCTTCGAGGGTGGCGCGGGCGGCGGCGAGTTCGGTCTCCAATCTGGCCTTCTCTTCTTCGAGTCGGCGCTGGGCTTCCAGGAGTGCCGGGTCGGGACCGGGTTCGGGAGCCGCAGCCGGCTCGGGTGTGACGGGTGCGACAGCGGGCAGCTCGGAGGCTGCCGGGCCGCTGATTCTCTCCTCGACGTCTTGTAGTCGTGACACCGCCTGCTGCGTGATGACGGCAGCTGCTTCAGCTTCGGCGCGGGATTCAGCGGCTCTGCGCTCGGCCTCTTTGACCAGTTCATCGTCACCGGCGGCCTCTGCGGCTTGCCTGATGACGAAGACGCGCTTGCTACCTGGGTCGGCAATGCGAAGGGACCCATCAGGTCCCGTTTCACAGACGATGTTTGCCAGGGCATCGCCCTGCTCTCCAATCTGGCGCAAGCTCTCTTTGAGCGCAACCAGCCAGTTGGAAGCCTCGACCTTAATGGACAGGTCTGGCATATCAGATCCCTTGCGAGCTGGTACGAAGACGTTGTAAGTGGCCATGCTCTCCCCCGGTGGATTTAGTAGTTCTCCAAAAAGCGAGTCCAGTTTACCGCATGGTCAGTTGAAGTCAATGGTCGGCTGAGGTCTATGTGATGAGGCCAGAGCGAGAGCGTTGGCGGGGGTTAGCAGGAGTCGGCGTCACCAGGGGAAACCAGCAACTCGACAATGGGGACCGGAATGATGTTTTCCGGGGAATAGGCGTTCTTGGAAGGGCGGCTGACGGCATAGAGCACGAAGGCTGCGACCAGGAGGCCGAGGAACAGGACGATCCACGCGGCTACCGGCACCTTGTTTGCGGAGCGTCGTTTGCGGGGCAGCCGCCAGTCATCGCTGGGCAGGTCGTTGTCAACGGGGGCAGAGAACCCCGGGGTGGTGCCGAAAAGCGAGAAATCATCAGCCGTTGCCGCCCGGGAAATGGGTTCTGGAGTTGGTTTGGAAGGAGCAGGACGATCGCCCTGGCGGCGGTCAGGGGCGAGTTCCGCCAGTTCCTCCACCGGGCGTGGGTCAGCCAGGGGGGCGACGAGAGATTCCGCTGGACTGGGCTCTGTTTCCGGTTGTGCTGCTGGCCTCGGCTGTGCTTCGGGTGGCGCTTTCCTGGCAGTTGCCTTCGCGGTTGTGGTTGCGTTTGCCTCTGCCTGTTCCTTCTTCTTCTTTCGCCGCTTCCGCTTCTTCTTGGGAGGGTCTGCGTTAGCCATGTTCTTAGCCTCCGGTTCGGTTGTGGGCACCTCTGGTTCCGCCAGGACCGTTTCTGCGGTTTCCGTATAGTCCCGGGTTTCGCCCGCGTCGTCATCCGGTGCGGGCTGCTCCTCCCCGATTTCATCGGGCAGAGATTTGATACTCTCTTCGGCCAGGGTGACCTGCTCATCGATGAAGTCTTCCACGTCTTTGTCAGATGCTGGCTTGGATCTGACGGTGGGGGAATCATCAATGGGTTCATGCTGTACGACCTGAGCGCGAGCGATATCAAAGGGCCGGTCCGAGATCTCTTCCAGGTTCTCGAAGAGGGCCAGTGCTGCGGTCGCATTGGCCGGGCGTCGCTCGGGGCGTTTCTCGAGCATCAGGGCGAGGAGTCTCTTCAGCGTGGAGACGGAGCCCTCCTCTACTTTGATGCGGTCCAGGGGAGGCGGTTCGTAGATGTGCTTCATGCCCAGGCCAATGGGTGTCTCGGCAGAGAAGGGAGTTTCCCCGGTGAGCATCTCGAAGAGGACTACGCCCAGGGAGTAGATATCTGAGGCGGGGGTAACCTGCCAGCCGAGGGCCTGTTCGGGGGAGATGTAGAGTGGTGTGCCGAAGACAAAGCCGTCCCGCGTCAGCGTGTCGCCGACGCTGTCGTCATGGAGGAACTTGGCGATGCCGAAGTCCAGAACTTTGACGAAATCCGTCACTCCCGAGTGCTCGCCTCCCAGGAGGAAGATGTTGTCAGGCTTGAGGTCACGATGGACGATGCCCATGGTATGAGCTTCGGCCAGGGCCTCCAGGGTTTGCCGGACGATGTGCACGGTCCGCTTTGGAGAGAGGGGGGCTGAGCCCTTGACGAGGCTGGTCAGGGGATTGCCCTGCAGATACTCCATGGCGATGACCAGGTAGCCCTCACGGGTTTTGCCGAACTCGTAGACTCTAACGGTGTGGGGGTTGGTCAGTTTTGCTGAGACGGCGACTTCTTTCTCGAAGCGAATGACGCTCTCGTCGTCGTCGGCCGAGACATCTTTGAGGATCTTCAGGGCAACGGGGTTGTTAGTGTCAACATCGACGGCAAGGTAGACTTGTCCGGAGCCGCCTCGACCGATAAGTTCCTTGATGCGAAAGCGATCGTTAATCACTGCCCCTAGCATCTTGTTGGTGTCGGCCATCAGACCTTCCTTTGCGTATGCACCACGACGTGGCTGTGTTGTGCAGTCGCGTCATGGTACCACCGGCCCAGCGCCCGCGCAAATGAATGCTCGCCTCTCAGGCACTGGTTAGTTTTGGCGCCCTGTCGATGTGACTCAGAAGTTGTTTGATGGTGGCGAGATCGGCAGTGGCGCTGGAAGACCAGCGTGCCTCTTCCAGGGCAACGGCGACCCGGGCGAGGGAGGACGTGGCCGCGAATTCCCGGCGAATTCCCTGGCGGGCCAGGGCCGGCAGGGTGGTCCCAGGTGTTACTTCGAAGCCTTTACTTCTCAGGGTTTGCCGGAGCTGTTGAGTCCACCTTTCAAGGATCGTGCGGTGTCTGCGTGAGCGCCGCTGCCGGAGCCACCGGACAAAGAGCGGCAGCAAGCTGAGCAGTACTAGGATGACAATCCACATGGCGGTGTTTCTGGAGAGCAACCCTTCTCCAATCTTCTTCATCTCCCGGCGCATCTCGGAGATGGAGAGGCTGGGGGTGATGTTGATCTCGTTTTGCTTGGATGCGAAGACATTCCAGACCTTGGAGTAGACTGCCAATTGCTGTTCCAGGTCATACTCGACGACATATTTGTACCACCTCAGCCTGACGGCATCGAGCCAGAGTTCCATGGTTTCGAAGATACCAAAGGTATCGGGCAATCCTTCGCCAGCGGGGGTGGGGTCGAAGGTTACCCAGCCGTAGTCACCGAAGTAGACCTCCACCCAGCTATGGGCGCGGGCTTCGGTGACGGTGTAGTAGTCGCCAAACTCGTTATAAGTGGCTCCCAGGAAGCCGTTGACAGGGCGGGCCGGGATGCCCTGGGTGCGCAGCATGAGCACCATTGCGGTGACGAAGTACTCACAGTGTCCTTCCTGACGCACGAAGAGGAATTCGGCAACGGGATCTTCCGGGATGCCGGTGCCGGTGAGGCTGTACCGGTAGGTGGATTGCAGGTGGTCCCGGAGGGCAACGGCCGCGTCGTACTCGTTGCCGGCGGTGCCGGCCACGCTGTTGGCCAGCTTGGTGATGCGGGGATCGAGGTTCTCGGGTAACTGCAGGAAGAACTTGCT
Source organism: uncultured Pseudomonadota bacterium (assembly GCA_937884235.1). Lineage (GTDB taxonomy): Bacteria > Myxococcota_A > UBA9042 > CAIXZC01 > CAIXZC01 > CALGBT01. The sequence goes on along the minus strand of CALGBT010000752.1, from coordinate 8,496 downwards.
GATCTCCCTGGGGTAGTAGGTGCCCGAACGGCGGAGCCTGGCCGGTGCCACCGAGAACTCCCCGGAGCGCACCGTGTAGCTGGTGCTGGTCATGGCGGGACCGGTGAAAGAGAGGTTCTCGAGACGGTCCTGGAAGAATGACTTCGAGGTCCCTCGCCAGCGGTCGAAGCGGGTCACCAGGTGCCGGATTCCCAGGGGTCGCGGGGCAGCGAAGAGGACCTTGGTATCGATGTCGATGGGTTCCAGGTAGATATCATATTCGAAGACCCTGAAATCGGACTGGGGCAGGCGGGGCACGTAGCGGACTCCGTAGTAGCCGTCCTGGTCGGAAGCGAGGGGGCTGGTGCCAATCTGGCGCCGGCTCCAGGCCTTGCCGTCGTAGGTATCGAAAGAGGTTCCTCGCAGCTTAAACCCGGCGATGCTGGGGCGCTGGGCCAGCGGGTCGGCGAACTCTACCCGCATGACTACGCGGGTGGAGTCCTGAATGGTTCCGAAGTGGCCCAATTCCAGGGAATCGGAGAAGCCGGTCAGTGACGACCCGTGGCGAGTGCGTGCCGAGAAGAAGCCGAGGCCGAGACGGGGGAAAAGGAGGAAGATGAGCATGGACGAAAAGAGCAGTGCCAGGGCCAGCACCGAGGAGCCCACCAGGAAGCGGCGGGTGACCAGGCGGGAGGCCTTCCAGGCGATCCCCGAACGCTCGGCACCCTCTTCCACCCGTTGCAGGAGATGGGTGTATGTAAGGGCCCAGGTGAGGAGTACCGCGTAGACGAGGAAATAGAGGGCGAAGGAGATGTCGGGGTTGGTCACGGAGGCCGCGACCATGAGCAGAAAGGAGAGGGCAATGAGCTGAAACTGTTGCCGGGCGGTGTGGTGTTGCAGGGTTCTGGTAACGGTGGCGAGGAGGGCGAAGACGATGCTGTAGATGAGCCACTCTCCGGTCTGGAAGGCGACAATGAAGATCAGGGAGAAGGCTCCCATCAGGGCGGTGGTGAAGACGATATTGAGGCGGCGCCCCCAGGGCCGGCCGCCGATGAACCACCCGGCCACCAATCCGCCGGCCACCAAGAACCAGATGGCGCTGGGCAGTTCTTCTGCGCCCAACATGGGAAGGCAAGAGATGACTACCAGGAGGAGGCCCAGGAGTCGGACGGTGCGAAGCAAGGTCATGCTGCACCTCCGGCCTGCCGGCCTCCGGCAACGGTGACCCCGGCGATGTCAATGGCCTGGGTGTCGAGGTCGACTTGGATGCAGATGTCCCGGCCCGAAGTGGCCACCGGAGCGGTCCCTTGATCGGTCTCAAAGTCGAGGAGCGCCAGTCGCGTGAAAATATTGCGGACGGCGTTGGCCCCGGCAGCCGGCGCAATGGCGAGAGTGCCGGATTGGAGGCCGACGTCAAAACCAGCCATGGCCAGTCGCTTGACCACACTGGCCGCCAACTCGATGGCCGACTCCCCCGCCTCGTCAGCAAGGGGTTGCGAGGTTCGTCTTACCAGGCGGACGTAGATGCGGCGGGCGGTGAGTGCTTCGTACTCTTTCACCGCAAAGCGATTGTGCCGGGCCGATTGCTTCCAGTGTACGTCCCGCCATTCATCCCCGGGTTGCATGGGCCGCACCGAGAAGAATTCAGAGCCGCGTCCCACCCGGTTGGCGTGCTCTTCGAAGCCCGTTGCCACTGCGAAGAAGACCTCCTCCACGTTGGTTTCGCCACGGGGTACCACGATTATCTCTGAGGCTGCCTTGAAGTTCCGGCTCTTGCGGAAGAAGGAGAATGGGTAGCCGGTGCCGATGCTGAACGAGGCGACCTGGTAGAGCCCCCGGCGGGGAAAGGTGATGGCTGGGAAGAGGTAGTCGGATTGGCCCGCCTCAAGGCGCAGGAGAACAGGCTGATACTGGTCTATTTCGGGGTCGCCGGCGAAGTGGATCTCGCCATCAAGGGAGAATGAGTTGAAGGTCCGCTTGCGGTTGGTGATCTGAATGGGAAAGAGGGTTTCGGTGCCGGCCACGCCGCGGTTGGGAAAATCGATGACCCAGCGCAATTTGCGCAGGGAAAGCTCAGAGAGCACTCCGCTGGCGGTAATCAGCGAGAGGAGCATGGCGAGCAACAGGTAGAGGAGGTTAGACCCCGTATTGACCGCGGCGAAGCCCATCCCCAGGGAGATTAGCACCAGGAACTTTCCCTCGTTGGTGAGACTCAACTTGCGGGGGAAGAAGCGGCTCGCCATGATGCGTTGCCAGAGGGATTTCTGGCGGGCATCCCGAAAGCGGATGAAGAATAGCGCATTGAAGAAGAGGAAGAACCCGGTGGTTACGTAGAGGCCTGGGTAAAGCTTGCCGAAGCGGAAGGCGAGGACAATCACGGTGCCGGTGAAGAGCGCGAAGATGGAGCCAGCAAAGGAGAAGCGTGGTCCTTTGGGGCGGATGGTCTGCCAGATGCTGCGCTTTCGCCGGGCAGCCTGGGCCATCAGGGTACCTGGATCGAGTCGAGCATCTCCTCGACGCGAGAGAGCGCCTGGGCGCGGCCGGCGAAGAGTTGGGAGGCACTCTTGAGGACCAGACGGTGAGCCAGTACGTAAGGTGCGACGTAGCGGATGTCGTCGGGGCTCACGAAATCTCGGCCGCGCATTAGAGCGATGGCTCGGGAGGCTTTGAGCAACTGGATACCGGCTCGGGGGCTGGCTCCGAGTTCAAAGCGGGCGGGGTCACGGGTGGCCAGGATGATCTCGTGGATGTAGTCGACGAGTGGTTCCTTGATGGAGACCTCGCTGACCTTCTGTCGCAGCGCCAGCAATTGTTCTCGGTCCATGACCGGCCGGACATGCTTCATCTGCTGCTCTTCGTTGCGGCCGGTGATCACCAGCTTTTCGGTGGCCGGGTCGGGGTAGCCGATGGAGAGCGAGACAAGAAACCTGTCTAGCTGAGATTCCGGAAGCGGATAGGTGCCGTGGAGTTCTTTTGGGTTCTGGGTGGCAATGACGAAGAAGGGGGCTTCCAGGGGGAAGGTCTCGCCATCCAATGAGACCTGGCTTTCGTTCATGGCTTCCAGCAGTGCGCTCTGGGTCCTGGGGGAGGTTCGATTGACCTCATCGGCCAGGACGATATGCGAGAAGATGGGCCCTGGGCGAAAGATGAATTCCCCGGTTGCCGGGTTGAAGACGTTGGCCCCGAGCACATCAGACGGGAGCATGTCCGAGGTGAACTGAATGCGCCCGAACTTGCAGTCGAGGCTGTTGGCCATGGCTCGCGCCAGGGTCGTTTTGCCAACGCCGGGCACATCTTCCAGGAGCAGGTGACCGCCGGCGACGAGGGTGGCCACCGCCAACTCCACGACTTCGTGTTTGCCGGCCAGAACCTTCTCGATTTCCTGGACCAGGCCGGCGACAGTGCCGTCTCTCCGGGTCCGATCGGCATCGCCGATGGCGGGGAAGCGCGTCTCGGTGGGGGAGCGTGCCAGGTCTGAATTCGGGGAACTATCGTCGCCTACTTCGTGCATTCCTGCTCCTTCTGCTCCAGTGTTTCTGTGAATATAGTGTCCGAGAGGACCCTTTCAAGCGATTCGACGATCTCGCGGTGGCTCCACTGGCGGGTCTTGAGTTGTTTCGTGGCCTCTTTGACGGCCCCCTCGCCTTGACAGAGGAAACCCAGCAGCACTTCAAAAGATTCCAGGTCCCTGAGGCGTTGGGTGGCGTTGGCCCGCTGCGGGGCCTTCTCGACGAGGAGCCGCAGCAGTTCCCGAGCTTCGTCGAGGCGTCCGAGATGGATATAGACGTCCACCAGATTGTTGAGGAGCCGCGGTTCGTCCGGCTGTGATTTGCGTGCTTCTTCGTAGAGGGTGGCAGCCTGGGCGGCTCTCCCGGTGGTGGCCAGGGCGACCCCGAGGTTGTTCATTACCCCCAGATCGTCGGGGGCAAGGTCAAGGGCGGTGCGCAGGGCAGACACGGCATCTTCGTAGCGCCCCCCCTGAATAAGGGCGATGCCCAGGTTGCGGGCAGCTTCGGCGAAGGCGGGGTTGAGTTCAAGGGCCGTGCGATAGTCCTTGGCGGCCTCGTCAAACTTCTCCATGGCCCAGTAGATGTTGCCGCGGATGAAGGGGACTTCCGGGGACTTCCCATCGATGCGGGCAGCGCCCTGCAGCGTCTTCAGGGCTTTTTGAGGATCTCCGGTGACAGCCTGGGTCTGTGCGAGCAGGGCCAACGTCGGGACGTCTGAGGGATGCTTTCTGGCCGCCAGTTCGGCGATGTGCAGCGCTTCGCTGATCCGTCTGAGGCTGAGAGATGACTGTACCGCCAGGCGGCCCACCTCCGGGTCGAAGGTGCCGCCTTCGACCAGCGGGATGAGCTGGGCGAGAGCCTCGGCGTGGTTGGCCAGCAGTGCCTGGGCTCGGCCGAGGCAGGCTTGACCATGCTGGTCCAGACGGAAGACCAGGTTGAGGTCGGCCAGGGCGCCCCGGGCATCCCCGCGTTCCACCCGCAGGCAGCCCCGCCGGATGTGGCCCCGGTCCCGTTCCCCGGGGAGATTGGCGGCCAGGACCCGGTCCAACTCCGTCTCGGCTTCCTGGAGGCGTCCTTCGGCGAGGAGCAAGTCGGCATGGTCGAGGGATGGGCCGGGTGGCGGCGGGGGCGGGCCGCAGGCCCCGAACAAGAGTAGCGTGCAGCAGGCAATCAGGATCTTCTCAACCATTTTGACGTCCGTGCGACGAGGGGGCCGGGGTCACGTCCCCTACCCTTTGACAACAGTTAACCGCGACTGTAAACTCATGCCGTGTTTCGAGCAAGGTGCAATTGCGCGCGCGACAAGAGGGGCAACATGAATCATCTGGCAAGATGGAGCCTGCTGGCGACTGCATTCGTGTGGATCACCGGATGTGGGGCCGATGCCGTGCAGATTGAGAAAGAGGTCGTGGACGCGGTGGAGCACGAGGTGGGGTCTGGAGGTGATGCGGTGGTGCTCCTGCCGGAAGTCACCGTCGATCAGTGGTGGCTTGGCGACGGCTTTGGTCCCGATCAATCAGGGGACGCAAATGGTGACATGGAGGCCGGCGAGGTTGGCTTCGAGGTTTCTGGGCCCGAGCCGGGGGCCTTTGGCTGGCCCTGCGAAGAGAACGCCGACTGTCTCTCGAGCTACTGTGTCGAGACGTGGCAGGGCAAGATCTGCTCCACGGGCTGCGTCGAAGAATGTCCCGAAGAGGGCTGGAGTTGCTCACTGATCCAGAATTCATGCCCCGACTGCCAGTACATCTGTGTGCCCAAGTTCGTGCACCTCTGCCAACCCTGCAAGGACAACAATCAGTGTGGCGGCGAGCTGGTGGAAACCGGTGACCGCTGTGTTGACTACGGTCCCTTTGGTAAGTTCTGTGGCGGCGAGTGTATCTGGGACAGCGACTGCCCGGCGGACTATGTCTGCCAGAGCTTCGACATTGGCGGAGAGCTTCTGGGCCAGTGCATGCCCGAGAGCGGCATCTGCGATTGCTCCACGCTTTCCGTCAAGAAGGGCTTGACGACGATTTGCTACGAACAGAACGAATTCGGCACCTGTCTTGGCGAGAAGATGTGCACGCCGCAAGGGCTCACCGAGTGTGACGCATCGGTGCCTAAGCCCGAAGAGTGCAATGGACTCGACGACGATTGCGACGACCTGATTGATGAAGCGATTCCGCAGATGGACTGTGAGGTCACCAATGCCTACGGCACCTGCCGGGGGACCTTCCTTTGCCAGGAATCGAACCTCATCTGTGATGCACCCCAGGCCAAGCCGGAGGCGTGCAACGGCCTGGACGACGACTGTGACGGCGATACCGACGAGGACTTCCTCGATTCCAATGGCAATGGCCTGGCCGATTGCCAGGAAGAGGACGACGACGGTGACGGCATCAAGGACTGGGAAGACAACTGCGACAAGATCTACAATCCCGACCAGAAGGACTTCGACTCAGACAACATGGGGGACCTCTGCGACCCCGATGACGACAACGACCTGGCCAAGGATGGGGTCGATTGCGAGCCCTTCAATCCCTGGGTCTATCCCGGTGCGGTGGAACAGTGCGACGGCATGAACAATGACTGTGACGACCAACTCGATGAGGGCTATCCCGATTTCGATCTCGACGGTCAGGCTGACTGTGTCGACATCGATGACGACAACGATGGCAATGATGACGAGTTTGACAACTGCCCCTTCATCTTCAACCCAGATCAGTTGAATACCGATGGTTTCCCCGATGGCGGAGATGAATGCGATCCCGACGACGACAACGACGGTATCCTTGATAGCAAAGACAACTGTCCCTCCGACTACAATCCGCTGCAGACGGATACGGATGAGGACGGCATCGGTGATGCCTGCCAGGGTGACAAGGACGGCGACGGCATTGCCGATGAACTGGACAACTGCCCGCTGGTCTTCAATCCCGACCAGTTAGATACTGACCTCGACCTCAAGGGCAATTCCTGCGATGACGATGATGATGCCGACGGCGAGGTGGACCTGACCGACTGTGAACCTCTGAACCCGCTGGTGAACCATTACGCCAACGAGGTCTGTGACGGCATGGACAACAACTGCAACTCCCAGGTGGATGAGACCGGCACGGTGGGCTGCAAAGACTACTACCTCGACCAGGACGGCGACGACTGGGGGGCTGGGGCCAGCAAGTGTCAGTGCGGTCCCGCCGGGCAGTATACCGCCGAAGACTTTGGCGACTGTGATGACCTCGATCCGACAGTGAACCCCGGGCAAACTGAGGATTGCTCCACTACCAAGGACGAAAACTGCAACGGCTCTGACAACGACGAAGATGCCCTTGATTGTGAGCCCTACTACCTCGACCAAGATGGGGACGGGTTCGGCGTCAATACTTCCAAGTGTCTCTGCCAGCCGGTGGGCAAGTATACCGCCGCAGTACCCGGCGACTGTGACGACAACAACATTCTTATCAGCCCGGGCCAGAACGAGATCTGTGCCAACTTCATCGACGATGACTGCGACGGGGATCAGAATGACCCCAACGCTGAAGGGTGTCAGGACAAGTACTTCGACGAGGACAAAGACGGGTTCGGCGTCACCGGCGATATGCTCTGCCTCTGCCAGGCCTTTGGTAACTACACCGCCCCTCAGGGCGGTGACTGCAATGATACGATCTGGGGTTCCAATCCCAACACCTTGGAAGTGTGCGGTGATGGCGTCGACAACGACTGTGACGGGTCGCAAAACGATGAGGACGCCATTGCCTGCAGCTACTTCTACTCGGACGGGGATGGAGATGGCTATGGCAACCCCAACGACTCCAAGTGTCTGTGCAATGGCTTTGGCAAGTATACCACGCAGCTGTTGGCCGACTGCAACGACCTGGTGCCTTCCATCAACCCCGGGGCAACCGAGATCTGCAACAATGCCGATGACAACTGCAATGGCATGCTCGATGAAGGGCAGGACGAAGTGCTCTGCGCCCAGTCCCAGGGAATGCCGCACGTGGAAGATGTCGTCTGCCTGCAGGGCAAGTGCATGGCGTCCGGTTGCACGACTGGATGGCACGATGCCAACCAGGATGCTGTGGACGGGTGCGAATGTGCGGACGATGCGGCTGAAGGGAACAACAAGAGTTGCTCGGTAGCGCTCGATCTGGGGGCACTCAGCGACAGCGGTTCATCCAAGACCGCCAGCGGCAACGATCCCGACTCCAGTGGCGACTGGTTCCGATTCCACGCCAAGGACGTCAACGAACCGAATACCGACAACTTCCACGTGCGGGTGAAGTTCCTTAAGAACCCGGCAAACCAGTTCGCTTTTGACATGTACTGGGGGTCCTGTGGCGGTGCCAACGAGATTTGCGGTGATGCCACCGATGCCGAGTGGTACACCGATTTCTCCAATCCCGGTGCCAAGCAGGCGTGGCCGGCCGTGCCCGGGCCCGGCACCATGGGGGGCGGTGAGCAGAACTGTAAGCCCGATTCGGAGCACGAGTTAACCCCCACCAACTTTGATGACGATACCACCGATCAGACCCACCGCTGCACGGACAACTCCAAGCAGTTCTTTATCCATGTTTTTAGGATCCCCGGCTCCAAGCCGACCTGCGCTGAGTATCAGTTGGAAGTTTCCAACGGGCTTTACTAGCCGTTGCCTCTCTTGACACAGGAACTTTGCACACGTACAAGGCTTTGCATTGACTATGAGGTGGATAGATGCGAGCTCATCTGTGGCAACTAATTGCACTGCTGCTCCTGGTTTCCGGTTGTTCGAATGCTGGCAAGACCAACGTTGACGATGTGCTGCTCGGCGACAATGCGCTCTGCTTCTGTTCCGTGGCCGCTGATTGTGACGACGACAACCCCTGTACCGTGGGAATATGCGGGACGGATTGTCAGTGCACCTACCAGCCCGTGGTCGTGGGCACAGCCTGCACGCCGGTAACTGCATGTCTGCTGCCTGGCACCTGCGAGGATGGGGTCTGCGTTTCGCCCGGCAATGTTGAGTGAACGAACAGGACGGCAACCCCTGCAC
>CALGBT010000751.1 GCA_937884235.1 uncultured Pseudomonadota bacterium | reverse complement strand
CTGCATCGGCTCGGCGAAGAAGTCAGTTGCCTGGAGTGGCGAAATGGTGAAGTTCTGGTCCAGCTCAGGCCGCATCGACAGCCATTCGTGGACCGCTGCCATGGAGTTGGCGATATCCGGAGAGAGCGCTGCTGGCCGATCCTTAACCGCTGTTGGGGCAATGTAGAGCAGCCCGACTGTTCCGGCATCGTCACCAAAGAGGTTCTTGAATCTCGTCAACTCCGCGGCCTGCTCTCCGTCAAAGCGGAAAAGCCGTCGGAAGCTGAAATCGAAGCGCACCCGGTCGAGGGGGATCATGGACGAAGCCAGGAGCGCAGTAAGAGCCAGTGCAGCCACGAGGACTACGGCGCGATGCTTGAGCAGGAAGACCGCATAACGGTCGAACATCGGGGCCTCCGACCAAAGGGCGAGCACACTATAGCGCGTTCGTTCTACTTTGACAAAGGCCCACCGTTGTACTAAAGCTTCACAGAGACTACGCGGAGGTTTGGCACATGAAATTGGCGGTGATCGGAAGCGGCTACGTCGGATTGGTAGCAGGGGTTGGGCTGGCCGAAAGTGGCAACGACGTGGTCTGTGTGGACCGGGAAGTGGCCAAAATCGAGATGCTGCAGCGAGGCGAGGTCCCCATCTACGAGCCGGGACTGGAGAAGCTGCTCAAGCGTAATGTGGCGGAGCAGCGCCTGACCTTCAGTACCGACCTGGCCGAGGCTGTACGAGAGGCCTACGTCATCTTCATCGCGGTGGGTACCCCCCCGGGGGAAGATGGGTCTGCGGATCTCACCCATGTGGTGGAGGTGGCCGAGCAGATCGGTCAGGCCATGAATGGATACAAGGTCATCGTTACCAAGAGCACGGTGCCGGTTGGCACCTGTGCCAGAGTCCAGGCCACCGTCGAATCGCACACGTCCCACCCCTTTGACGTCTGCTCCAATCCGGAGTTTCTGAAGGAGGGGGCGGCTCTTAATGACTTCATGAAGCCTGACCGTATTGTCATTGGGACTCGCTCCGAGCGGGCACGGGAAGTTCTAAAGGAGCTTTACGCTCCCTTCGTACGGACCATGAATCCCATCCTTTTCATGGACGAACGCAGCGCCGAGATGACCAAATATGCATGCAACGCCATGCTGGCAACTAGAATCTCTTTCATGAACGACTTCGCCAACCTTTGCGACCTGGTGGGGGCCGATATTCATCTGGTCCGCATGGGAATGGGCACCGATCCGCGCATCGGCAACAAGTTTCTCTTCCCCGGCCTGGGGTATGGGGGTTCTTGCTTCCCCAAGGATGTCAAGGCGCTGATGCAGACGGCGGTGGAGCATGGTCATCGGCTCCGCGTGATGGATGCAGTGCATGCCGTCAACGAAGACCAGAAGTACCTCATGTTCCGCAAGTGCATGGCGCATTTCGGGGGCCAGCTCCTCGGCAAGAAGATCGCCATCTGGGGGCTGGCTTTCAAGCCCAACACCGATGACATGAGGGAGGCTCCAGCAGCCATCATCATCCGGGAGTTGCTTGAGCATGGTGCGGAGGTCGTCGCCTTCGACCCTGCGGCCATTGAAACGGCCAGAGTTCTCTTCCAGGATACGGTGACCTTCGCAGAGACAGCCTACGGCGCGCTCGAGGGCGCCGATGCGCTCATCGTGGCGACGGAGTGGAACGAGTTTCGCACCCCCGATTTTCCGCGCATGCGGCGAATCATGTCCGGCAACGTCGTCTTTGACGGTCGCAATCTCTACAGTCCCGACCGGATGAAGGAGCACGGTTTCCGCCTCTATACGGTGGGACGTGGGGTTGCCTGAGTAGCTGACGAGGAGTTGGAGTCGATGGGAAGATGGCTTGCCATGCCCTGGTTATGGGGATTATTCATCGCCCTTGCCGGCTGTGGGGGGGGGCTTTCCTATCGCATGGTGCGCCCGCAAGTCTCCGTAGTGAACCACTTCATCGGCCCCGACCTGGAGGTTTCCTTTGAGTTTCTGGATGACGCCATCGGTCTGAGCCTGGTCAACAGTGGTGATTCGGACCTCGCCGTGGATTGGAGTCAGGCGAGCTTCGTTGGTGCCGATGGGCGAGCGGTGCCCCTTGTCACTACGGGCAAGCCGCTCCTCGGGACGCTGCCCCTGGGCAGTTCTACGCAGGTTGTAGTCAGGCCCTCAGAGTATGGCGTGCCGCCGGGGCAGCTCTGGCATCGGCGGGCCTATCTGGAGGAGCGCCTGGTACCCCCATCATTGCTGGAGCGGTGCTCCCCCATGGTGCGGATAATGCTGCCGGTGATGCGTTATGCGTCCCCCCAGAACGCCTCGCAGAATGAATTTGAGATGAACGAATTCATCTTCCAGGTGGTGCCGGCGCGGCCCGATTCGGGGAATGAAGGAGGAGGCTATGACGCTTCCAACTTCTAGCTCCGGGCGCTGGTTTGGGGTGCT
>CALGBT010000750.1 GCA_937884235.1 uncultured Pseudomonadota bacterium | reverse complement strand
GAAATCTGTGAACTGGTCGAAGCTGGAGCAGGCCGGGGCGAGAATGACCTTCTCGCCGGGAACCGCCAGTTGGTGGGCTCGACTCACCGCCTCTGCCAGGGTCTCCATGGTCTCAACGCATGCCCCCGCGGGAATGGACGAGGCGAGGCGCGTGCGGGTTTGACCGTAGAGCAGTGCCCCTCTCGTGCGCGCTGCGATGAGCGCCCCCAACTCCGTGAAGTCACTGCCCTTGTCGTGGCCGCCGGCCAGCAGCCAGAAGGGCTCGTCCCGAAAGGCGTTGACTACGGCAGTCGTGGCGTGGGGATTGGTCGCCTTGGTATCATTGTAATACTCGACGCCGTTAATGGTGGCCACATACTCCATGCGGTGCTCCAGCCCTGCGTAGCTCTGGAGCGCTCCCAACACTGCGGGGAAATGCTCCGCCGTGGCCAGCGCTGCCGCCATGACATTTTCGATGTTGTGGAGGCCTTTGAGCTTGAGCCCCTGGTGCGGCTGGATGATTCCCCCTGGCAAATGGGTCTCAAGGCGGTCAGCCCAACAATCCAGCCCTTCTCGCCAGCCGAAGCGGCGGACCGTGACGCCCGTCGGATAAGCCCACCGGGATATTTCAGGGTCGTCACCATTGGCCACAATCACGTCGCCGGGGCCCAGATTGGCGTAGACCTGCTGTTTGGCGGCGATGTAGGCGGCCGTTGAGCCATGATATTCCACGTGGTCTTCGGCGATGTTGGTGAGCACCGCGGTAGCGGGGCGAAAGGTGGGGCAGTGGGTCAGTTGGAAGCAACTGACCTCCAGTACCGCGATATCCTCCGGGCCGAGCTCTTCCAGGCCGTTCATGCAACCCAGACCGATGTTACCGCCAACGAAGACCTTCTTGCCGGCCGCCTCGAGCAGCTTGCCGATGAGGGATGTCGTGGTCGATTTGCCATCGGTTCCGGTAATGGCAATGATGGGGCATGGGCAGAGGCGGTAGAACAACTCGATATCTGAAATGACTTCGCTGCCGCGGTCGTGGGCCAGATGCCAGGTTGGACTACCCGGCTTGATGCCCGGGCTGATGATCACGGTATCGCCGGCACGGACAAAATTCTCGCCGGCCCTCACGAAAACTCGTTTGTCGAGGTCTTCGAGGGGCAAATGGTCCTCAGTCTTGCTGTCGCTGGCGACCACGTCAGCACCATGGCGGGCCAGATAGTTGGCTGCGGCCACTCCGGTGCGAGCCAGTCCCAGGACCGAGAAGCATTTGCCAGTCAGTTCCATCATGAGGTCTCTCCAGGCAGGCGCTGGCACAGCTGTTCTGCCAGTTCAAAGAGGTCGTTGCCACCGAAGAAGACGACGCAGTCCCCCGCGTTTCCCGTACGCTCCAGATAGTCGGGAATGGTCTCCATGTCGGGTAGGTAGGTGACGTTCAAGCCGCCCTGTCTAAGTTTTTCCACCAGCCATGAAGTGTCGACCCCGGGAATTGGTTCCTCACCACCTTCCCACATGTCGGTAATGATCACCTCGTCAGCGTTTCGCATGGCATCGGCGTAGTTGCTGGCGTGGTAACGGATCATGGTGTAGCGGTATGGCTTGAATACGGCCACGAGGCGCTCAGGCTTGCCCAATCTGGCGGTCTGCAGAACCTTGCGCATGCCCGAGGGATGGGACATGTAGTCCTTAATGAAGCTCCGGCCCCCGCCGCGCATTAGTGTGTAGCGGTTGTTGAGTCCCCGGAAAGAGGCCAGGGCCCGGGCAATGATTGCCGGAGCAATCCCCAGCTCCGAGACCACGGCAATGGCCCCGATGGCATTCTCAATGTTATAGGTGCCGGGCACGGTGAGCCGGAATTCTCCCAGCTTTTCGCCACCCTTCCAGGTTGCAAAGCGGGACTCATCGTCGGTCAATTCAATAATCTCGTAGTGGTAGTCAAGCTTCGCACCCGCCCCAAAGGTGACCACCGAGGTCGCCGGTAACTGTTCGGCCACCCGGCAGGCCCCCACATCGTCGCCGTTGACGAAAACGCGATGGCCGAGGGGTAGCCCCTGGCAAAACCGGGTCAGGGTCGAAACCACATCGTCAATGCTGTGATAGTAGTTGAGGTGGTCTAACTCAACGTTGTTGATCAAGGCGTATTTGGGCTGAGTGTTACAAAGGGAACCGTCACTTTCGTCAAGCTCGGCCACCATGTACTGGTTCCCGGTTTCTCTGGCATTGGTCCCCAGGTTGGGACTTAGGCCGCCGATGTAGAATGCGGGGTCCAGACCGGCCTGCTGCAAAATCCAGGTGATCATGGTGCAGACCGTGCCCTTGCCGTTGGTCCCCGTGACCCCCACCGTGTCATGCGCCGCCACCAGCAGACCAAGAATCTCGGAACGATGAAGAACCGGTTTGCCCGAAGCGCGGGCGGCAGCAAACTCCGCGTTGTCCGCGGGCACCGCGGTGGAGTACACGATGACGTCGTTGGTCGACACATGGTCAGCATCGTGGCCGATGGCCACCTCAATTCCCTCCTCTCGCAGGGCCGCGGTGAGGGTCGATTCCCGGACGTCACAGCCAGTGACCACAACCCCGTTGGCAACCAGCATGCGGGCGAGAGCGCTGACGCCAATGCCGCCTATGCCAAGCAGGTGAACGCGCTGTTCCTTGAGCTCTGCCAGTGTCCATGTCATGCACTGTCTCCCGTGGGCGTACGCCAGGTTATGACAACCCTATATAGAAGAAAGGAGATCCCCTGTCAACGGCGGGAAGGTCAGATTACTCCGGAAAGAACCGACGCGCATTGGCGTCGAAGATCCTGGTTTCTATCCGCCGGATTCGACCGGAATCAACGGTGATGATGTGGTACCGGGCGACCAGCTGCATGTCCCTTCTCAAGCAGGAGTAAGAC
>CALGBT010000749.1 GCA_937884235.1 uncultured Pseudomonadota bacterium | reverse complement strand
TCTCGAAGATGACACCTGAAGAGGTGATGCAGTACTTCCTGGACCGGCTGGCAGAGCAGACGGAGCAGCACCATGGCGGCAGCAAGTGGATTGGCACCGGGGGGAGAAGTCCGGTGGGACACTCCGGGGTGCATCCGGGGGGGATGCGGGTGGGTGGTCAAAGTCGGAACCAGAGTGCCATCAAGGTGGCGCTGGAACGGCGGTATGTCGACTATGGTGCTGATGCGCACCTGAGTTCGAAGCAGATGGCGGAGGCGCTCCGGGCGATTCGCAACATGGCACCGGTGGGGCCTCGGGATGAGTTGGATGTTGATGCCACGATCAATCAGACGGTGCGTAACGCCGGGGAGATAGAGTTTGTCTTCGAGCGCCGGGTGCGGGACAAGCTCTCGGTCTTCTTGCTGCTGGACAATGGTGGTTGGTCGATGATGCCTTACATCGATCGCACACGAATGCTCTTCCAGCATGCCCGAGATTCGTTTCGGCAATTGCGCACGTTCTACTTTCACAACTGCATCTATGACCGCATCTGGGAGGACCCGCAGCGTTATCAGAAGCCTCTGGCGCTTGACGAGCTCCTGCGGGCGGACCCGGAGACGCGGGTAATTATCGTTGGCGACGCGGCCATGGCCCCTTACGAGTTCCTTCACGACTACGGGGCCATTGATTATCAGGCCTCATTCTATCAGCGGCGCTCCGGGCAGGCCTGCTTGCGTCTGCTGGCCGAGCGGTTTCCTCAGGCGGTGTGGGTCAACCCCATCCGCAAGGAGCGGTGGCCCTATTCCAACGGCCGCTACACGATTCGTGAGATTCGCCACATCTTCCCCATGGTCGACCTGACCCTCGGTGGCATCGAAGAGGCGGCGGCGCTGCTCAAGGGCTAGAAATCGAAATTGTTGACTGAGTGTGCGGCGCCTTCGCCGCCGGCGCGGTCGTCGGGCTTGATGGTGTCAGGGTTGAGTTCACGCTCCACGTGGACGTTGGCGAGGGAGTAGAGCAGCACGTCACCAAAGCGCTGGGGTGGGTCGAGGCAGGTGGTGAGAGTGTAGTTGACCTCGGCGTGGCGGTGGGGGTTGAGCTTGGGCCGGTAGATGACGTAGGCGATGCCAAGATCTCGTAGCTCAGCGGCGGCGGCACAGGAGAGGGCGATGGAGTGGGTATTGGGAAAGTGGAACTGGTCGTCCACAACCCGGGTATAGTAGCTGTTTTCCGTCACTGTCTTGGAGGTGTCCAGGTAGTTGTAGGGGATGGGTCGTTGGTGGAAGACCTGCTGCATGAAGATGTCACCCCTGACCATCACCGTGTAGGGGTGGTAGACCGGAACGTCGAGTACTGCCCCCGGGTCGCCATGGTCTCGCAGCCATGTTGATACTTCGTGCGGGGCTGACGGCGAGGTTGGAATGGGCCATGGGGCTGGCGAGACGAACAGCGTTTCGGCGAGGACGAGGAGGGCCAGGCCAGCCCCGAGTAGCCATTGGCGATGCTCTGACCAGTTGAGGCTACGCAGGAAGAAAGAGAGTCCCCCCGCAGCCAGCATGGAGAGTATCAACTGGAAGGCAATAGAGAAGCGGTCAGGGCTGTGCCTGCTGACATGGAAGATCGGGAAGACATACCAGAAGATGGCGTAGATGAGGTTGCGTATTGTCGGCGGGTCCTCTGCGGAGGTCAGCGCGATGCGAGGGCCCAGGGAGAGGAATATGAAGATGCCGGCGAAGATGGCCAGGGCGATGCTCCCGCGGGGGCCGCGCTGGATACTGACTACGGCCAGGGCCAGGGCGATGTAGCCGGCGTAGGGTGCGTAGACCAGCAGGTCGAGCCAGGATTCAACCACCAGCCCCGCCCGCCCGGGCGTGAGATAGTGGTAAAGCCGTAGGCGTAGTCCGGTGATGTTCTTTTCGGTCAGAGTATTGAAACCAGGCCAGAGAGAGATTGGTCGAGAGTAAACCGCCCCGTCACCGGAGACGGTGGATTTGGCGGCAAAGTAAAGGGGCAGTGCTACCGCGGCGAGGACCAGAGCGAAGATGCCGATGCGAATGAGGAGATCCCAATCTAGACTTGCACCTCGCAGAAGCCGGCATTCTTGTGCCCATTGCTGCTTGCGCCCCACCAGCAGCATCAGGAAGATCATGAAGAGAGCAACGCCAGCGCCGATGCCGTAGCTCCAGCAGGTCAGCCCTTGGAGCAGCAGGAAGAAGGCTGCCAGCACGGGGTTCCAGTATGACTTTCGGTAGACCGAGCGTAGTCCGAAGAGCAGCAGGAGGGGAAAG
>CALGBT010000748.1 GCA_937884235.1 uncultured Pseudomonadota bacterium | reverse complement strand
TCCCGTTGCCTTCTCCGTCGTCTTTGACAAGTACAACATGGTGGCCAAGGAATATGGTGTCGTGGCCGCCGACAACTCCGTTTCGCTCCCCCAGATCTTCCTCCTGGATGCCCAGGGCCAGAACCTCCTCCAGACCGCTGACTGCCACAAAGCTGCCGCAAGGATCGAAGAGCTCCTGGCACCATAGCCCCTCGCCGTAGTCTCTTGCTCCGGCCTCCGGCCCGCCTTTGCGGTTGTCCAGCGTAGCGCACGGCACGATTGCCTCGCACGCGCGCGAAGCTGCTTTACAGATCACATCTAATGTGCTAGTTAAAAGGGTCTGTTTTTCATGCGCCTCACACGCGCGAAGGAGCAAAGCATGACCGACGAAACCAAGCAGCAGGATCTCCCTGTCCATCACCACGACGAAGGCAACGAAGACTACAAAGCAGATTCCATCAAGGTCCTCAAAGGCCTTGAGGCAGTGCGGAAACGCCCGGGTATGTATATCGGTGATACCGACGACGGTTCCGGCCTCCATCACATGGTCTTCGAAGTGGTTGACAACTCCGTTGATGAGGCCCTCGCCGGGCACTGCGATACGATTACCGTCACGGTGCACACCGACAACTCGGTGACGATTACTGACAATGGCCGCGGGATCCCCGTGGACATGCATGAATCCGGCCGCCCCGCCGCTGAATTGGTGATGACCGAGTTGCACGCCGGCGGTAAGTTTGACGACAACTCATACAAGGTCTCCGGCGGCTTGCACGGCGTTGGCGTTTCCGTCGTCAACGCCCTCTCCTCAGCGGTCAAGCTGGAAGTCTACCGTGACGGGAAAGTCTGGCAGCAAGAGTATTGCCGGGGCGCCCCCACCACCGATTTTCTGCCGGTGGGAAAAACCGATCGCACGGGAACCAGAGTTACCTTCCTCCCGGACCCACAGATCTTCACAAGCATTGAATTCCACTTCGACCAACTGGCCAACCGACTGCGAGAGTTGGCGTTCCTGAACCCCGGCGTGACCATCTCCCTCGAGGAAGAAGAGACCGGCAAACATACCGACTTCTTCTACGAAGGTGGCATTACCGCTTTTGTGGTTCACCTCAGCCAGGCCAAAAGTCCTCTCCACCCCACGCCCATCTACTTCATGGCTTCCCGCGGCACCACGAGCGTTGAGGTAGCCATGCAATGGAACAACTCGTTCCAGGAACAGCTCTTCTGCTACACCAACAACATTCGCAACCGAGATGGCGGCGCCCACCTATCCGGCATCAAAGCCGCGCTCACCAGGACACTGAACGTATACTCCCAGGCCACCAAGGCCCTCAAGAACCTCCCGGCTCTCACTGGCGACGACGCCCGGGAAGGGCTGATCTGCATCCTCTCGGTGAAGATGCACGATCCCAAATTCTCTTCCCAAACCAAGGACAAGCTGGTCTCCAGCGAGGTCAAAGGCATCGTCGAGAACGTGGCCAACGAAAAACTCCTGGAGTATTTCGAGGAGAATCCCAACGAGGCCAAGAAGATCATCGAAAAGAGTGCCGAGGCAGCCCGGGCACGGGAAGCAGCGCGCCGCGCCCGTGAGATGATCCGTCGCAAGGGGGCCCTGGACAGCGCATCCCTTCCCGGTAAACTGGCTGACTGCCAGGAGAAGAACCCCGAGGCAGCCGAGATCTTCCTCGTCGAGGGTGACTCCGCAGGCGGCTCGGCCAAACAGGGACGAGATCGCCGCACCCAGGCCATCCTGCCGTTGCGAGGCAAGATCCTCAACGTGGAGAAAGCCCGCTTCGATCGGATCTTGCGCAGCGAAGAAATCGCCATCATTATCACCGCCCTGGGTACCGGCATCGGCCCCGAGAGCTTCGACATCGCCAAGCTGCGCTATCACAAAGTTGTCATCATGACTGACGCCGACGTCGACGGCCACCACATCCGTACGCTACTTCTCACCTTCTTCTACCGCCAAATGCCTGAAGTCCTTGAGCGAGGACACCTCTACATCGCACAGCCACCACTCTATAAGCTCAAGAAGGGTAAGAAAGAGACCTACCTGGAAGATGAGCGAGCGCTGCAAGAGTACCTGCTTAGCAGCGGCTCTACTGGCATTGAACTCTCCGCCGGAAATGGCCATCAAGTAGTGACCGGCGAGAAGTTGAAGGCCTTCATGGAGGGTGTCATCAAGTACCGCCGCTGGATTGCACCGTTCACTCGTAAGGTGGACGTTCGCATCGTGGATACGATTCTCTCAACCACTGACATCACCGCGGCCGGGCTGAAGAGTGAGGCGAACCTCAAGACCACCATCGCTGAAATGGACGCATACATCAAAGAGAACTACCCACAACTCACGCCATTTGAACCGCTCATCGAACGCGACGAGGAACACGACTGCTATCGCCTCGTGGTGCGGACGGTGCTCGCCGGCGTGCCCAAGCTCACCATCATTGACCAGCAGTTCCTGGAGGCCAATATCTTCATCCGCCTCAGGGAACTCGCCGCGGAACTGAAGGCACTAGGAGGCGCCCCCTACGTCCTGCGCAAAGAGGGCAGCGAGGAAGAACTCTCCAACCTGCCCACCCTGGAAGGAACCCTGGATCGTCTCATGGAGTTGGCCCGCAAGGGCATCGGCCTGCAGCGCTACAAAGGTCTTGGCGAGATGAACCCCGACCAGCTCTGGGAAACAACCATGGACCCGACACGCCGGACCATGCTGCAGGTCCGCATCGACGATGCCGTTGCCGCAGACCAACTCTTCACCATTCTGATGGGTGATGAAGTGGAACCACGTCGCGCTTTCATTATGGAGAACGCACTCAACGTGGTGAACCTGGACATCTAACCGATCTCTGGTGAGGACGTGACCATTCGCTTCGACCACTATCTCAACGACGTCGAGCGATTCTTCTATCTCGTACGCATGTCAGGCTTCATTCTCTCGCCCCGGGATGTCGAGCGGGTCCGGGAGTGGTACTTACGCGGCATCCCATTACAGGTGGTGGTGGAAGGAATCCTGGAGGGTGTCAGGCAATATCGCTACAAGGCTGGGCCGGGCGACAGGCTGCCCCACCAACTCTCTTTTTACTCCCATCACATCGGTGCCCGCGTCCGCTCCTATCGGACCCCCTTGTCGGGGCTCACTGAGGAGACCTGCGACGCACCGGCAGAGATCAACGAGGACGGCCAGATGGCCGGGGAAATGGCACACTTGTACCGTGAAGTTGAGTTGCTCGTCGAGCGAGAAGACCGGGAACTGGAGCGGGAGATAAAGAGCCTGGCTCTTGAGCGACTGCACCGCCTTGCTGTCGAGCGGGCCGAGAGTCAGGACGACGGTGACCTCCAGTACGCCCTTCAGGTGCTTGACGATGATATCCTGGCCCTTTATCATGGCCGTCTTGATGAGACGGCCCAGCGCACAGTGCGCCAGGAAACCGAGGCCCTTCTGGCTCGAGAACCGGGCCTCGGCCAACGCGCCCTGGAGGGCCGCCGGCAGGCCCTCGCCCAACAGGTACTACGAAACCGGCTGCAGATGCTGGAATGGACGCCATGAGCGGTAGCAAGAAAGAGAAAACCTGCAGACTGTGCAAAGGGGACACATATCAGCTCTCCGTCGTCGGCGAGTTCGCCCACGCACAACGTTGCGATTGCGCGGTCACTTGCACCAACTGCCAGGGCACCGGCATGGTGGTTCGCACCATCAATGGCGACCGAGTAGCCAGCCCCTGCCGCTGCAACAGCCTGCAACGCCGCGTCCAACTCTTCAACGAAGCCCACATACCCGGCAAATTCATGGGCAGCTGGATTGAAGACCTCGAAGAGACCCACCGCAGCCAAAAAGAGATTAAGTATCGACTCCTGAAATACCGTGAAAGCTATCGCCACACCGAGGCAGGATTCCTGCTCTGGGGCGAACCCGGAGTCGCCAAGACTCACCTCCTGTGTGGCCTCATCGGCCATCTCACCCTGGAACGGGGAATCTCGTGCCGATTCATCGAGTTCATGCGACTCATCATGGACCTCAAGCATGCCTACTCCAAGGGACAGTGGGATTCCGAGGTCATCGCCCCGCTCCTCAGCACCGAAGTACTGGTGATTGACGAACTCGGCAAGGGCAGAAACAGCGATTTCGAGCTGGATATCCTCGACCAGCTCATCTCCTCTCGCTACAACGCCCAACGCACCATCCACTGCACCAGCAACTACAACCCTGAAAACTCAGGGGAGGGACGACAGCCCGTGGACTTCTCCGGGTCTATCGAAAAAGCCATCTACGGACAAGCCACCATTGGACTGCGCGAGCGAGTGGGAGACCGCATCTTCTCACGCCTCCATGAAATGTGTCGCTTCGTTCAGATACAAGGAACTGACTATCGGACGCATCGGAACCGCCGGAGCCGCTGATTCGACGAACCGCCGAACTGCGGTCTGGCAAAGGGAGAACAACATGAATCACCCACGGATCATCGCCATTGCGACTCTGCTCATC
>CALGBT010000747.1 GCA_937884235.1 uncultured Pseudomonadota bacterium | reverse complement strand
GGCCGAAAGGGGAAATGCCTGGAGGCTGCCCGAAGCGTTGAAACGGGAGAGTTCCGACTCCGGCTTATAGGTGGACATGGCCTCGTCCACTGCGTCGACTGCCGCCGCTACTGCCCGTTCGACGGCCTGCCGCTGCTCGGTAGAGAGGGACTTCGCCACCACCTTCACCTGCCAGGTTGTGCCCATGGTCGAGCCGGCGAAGACGTATCCCTGCTCCTTGTCACGATAGCCGGGACCGGTCTGCATGCGCCAGACGACGAGCACAGTGAAAACAACGAGTAGGGTGAGGGTCAGATATGGTCTAAATTTCTTCTCGGGAGGGGGTCCTACGGGCATGCCGCTAGCCGCCAAAATCATCGAGGAAGATGCTGTCGCGCTCGACCCCCATGTCAATGAGCATGGCGATGACGGCGTCGTTCATCATGGGCGGACCACACATGTAGTACTCACAGTCCTCGGGGGCGACGTGCTCCATGAGGTACTTGTCCTTCACCACCTGATGGATAAAGCCGGTGTATCCGGTCCAGTTGTCTTCCGGCTGTGGCTCAGAGAGGGCCAGGTGCCACTTGAAGTTAGGGTTCTCGGCAGCGATGGCATCGAAATGGTCGACGTAGAAGGCTTCCCGCAATGAACGGGCACCGTACCAGAAGCTCACCTTGCGGTTGGTCTTCAGGCGCTTGAAGAGGTCGAAGATGTGGGAGCGCATGGGGGCCATGCCGGCGCCACCGCCGATGAAGACCATTTCGTTGTCGGTATCCTTGGCGAAGAATTCGCCGTAGGGACCGGAGATGACCACATCGTCGCCCGGCTTCAGGTTGAAGATGAACGAAGACATGATGCCCGGGGGAGTCCCTTCCGGGGCCCGGGGGGGCGGGCTGGCGATACGGACATTGAGCATGATAATGCCCTTCTCTCCGGGATAGCTGGCCATAGAGTAAGCCCGGGTGACATCCTCGTCGACCTTGGAGACATAGCGCCACATGTTGAACTTATCCCAGTCACCTCGGTATTCCTCGCCGATGTCGAAGTTCTTGTACTCGGCGACGTGGGGGGGGCACTCGATCTGGATGTAGCCGCCGGCGCGGAAGGGAACATCTTCCCCTTCCGGGAGCTCGATGACGAGTTCCTTAATGAAGGTGGCGACGTTGTCATTTGAGCGGACTTTGCAGTTCCATTTCCGGACATTGAAGATCTCGGCTGGGATCTCCAGTTCCATGTCCTCTTTGACCTTCACCTGGCAGGCCAGTCGCAAGCCCTTGCGGGCGTCACCGCGACTGATGTGGCCTTCTTCAGTGGGGAGGAGGCTGCCGCCTCCGGAGAGGACGGTGACATGACAGACGCCGCAGGTTCCACCGCCACCACAGGCCGAGGGGATGAAGATCTTGTTGGCCGAAAGCGTGTTGAGCAAGGTGCTGCCGGCGGGCGTCGTCAGTGTGAGGGTGGCATCGCCGTTGATGCCAATCTGTACATCCGCAGTATTGACCAGCTTGCTCCTGGCCAGCATCAAGACGACCACGAGCAGCAGGATGACCAGCGTAAACATGCCAACGCCGAAGAGGATGGTAATCATATTCTACTCCCTAGAGCTGGATGCCAGAGAAGGCCATGAAACCAATAGCCATCAGCCCGGTTACGATGAAAGTAATACCCAGGCCGCGCAGGCCGGAGGGCACGTTGCTGTAGCGCATCTTCTCGCGAATCGCGGCAAGGGCAACGATGGCCAACCAGAAGCCGATGCCCGAGCCTAGGCCGAAGACGGTCGCTTCGGGCAGCGTGTAGTCACGCTCCACAATGAAGAGCGCGGCGCCGAGGATCGCACAGTTGACGGCGATGAGCGGCAGGAAGACACCGAGCGCCGAGTATAGCTTCGGCGCAAACTTGTCGACAGCCATCTCGACGATCTGGACCATTGCAGCAATGGAGCCAATGAAGGTCAGGAAGGAGAGGAACGAGAGGTCCACCGTGGCGAGGCCAGGAGAGATCCAGGCCATGGCTCCTTCCTTGAGGAAGCCGTTGTAGATCATCTGGTTGAGAGGGGCCGTAATGCCGAGGACAAAGACAACGGCAATGCCCAGTCCAATGGCCGTCTCCACCTTCTTCGAAACGGCCAGGAAGGAGCACATTCCGAGAAAGAAGGCCAGGGCCATATTCTCGACGAAGATTGCTTTTACCAGCAGGCTCAGGAGATGTTCCAGCATCAGTTTGCCTCCACCTGTTCGGGTTTCCAGGTACGGAGGGCCCAGATGGCCAGTCCGATAATGAAGAAGGCTGCGGGTGCTAGCACCATCAGGCCGTTTGGCTGATACCACTCTGGCATAATGTGGAAGCCGAGCAGCTTGCCCGCCCCAAAAATCTCACGAATTCCACCTACCAGCAGCAACACGATGGAGTATCCCGCAGAGTTTCCGAGGGCATCAAAGATACTGGGAAGGGGAGGATTGGCCATGGCGAATGCTTCGGCTCGTCCCATCACAATGCAGTTAGTGATAATCAATCCAACAAAGACTGAGAGTTGCTTCGCAATATCGAAGACAAACGCCCTCAAAATCTGGTCTGTCACAATAACCAGTGACGCAATAATCGTCAGCTGGACGATAATGCGGATGCTCGAGGGAATAAGGTTCCGAATCAAGCTGATGGAGAGGTTGGAAAGTACCAGCACGAAGGTCAGCGCCAGCGACATGACGATGGCCGTATCGAGCTTGGTCGTCACGGCCAGGGCCGAGCAGATACCCAACACTTGCAGTGTAATCGGGTTGTTGTTGAAAAGTGGGTCGACTAGAGCAGTCTTATTTTGTTTGTTCATATCGCCTACCTCCCTGCCGCAGGAAACTTGGATTTGAGATAGGGACCAAAGCCATTCTCACCGAGCCAGAAGAGAATCAGGTCACGGACGCCGTTGCAGGTCAATGTCGCACCGGAGAGGCCATCCACGTCGTGAGGAGCCACGTCAGGGGGGCCAGCTTTGCCTTTGATGACCCTCAACTGCGGGGTCCCACTGGCATCGAAGGCCTTCCGGCCAGGCCAGAGGGCCTTCCAGTCGGGGTTGTCCACCTCGCCACCAAGGCCCGGGGTCTCGGCATGGTCGTAGAAGGTGAGACCGGCCACGGTATTGCCGTCCGCCTCCAGCGCCAGGAAGCCATAGAGGGTGGACCAGAGGGCCTTGCCCTCCACCGGGAGGATGACCTTCTTGACCTCTTCTCCGTCTACCTGCA
>CALGBT010000746.1 GCA_937884235.1 uncultured Pseudomonadota bacterium | reverse complement strand
GCCATCGGGATCTTCGAGGCACTCGAAGAGCCATTCCAGCTGGATGTTGATGCTCTTCAGGGCGGTATCGGTATGGCCGAGTCCAGCGCACTCTACGAACTCAGCGACGTAGCCCTGACCGCACAATTGCAAGAAGCTCTCCCGCTCGACGTTGCGGTCCACGAGGTTGTCGTTTTCGCCGATGACAAAAAGGAGTCGAGCATGCGAGGAGTAAGGGACTGAGGTGGTCGGCAGGGAGTTCTCCAGGGCAAAGCACCCCCACGGGTTCAATGCCGCAAGATTTCCGCCGGCCAAGGCTTCCAGGGCCGGAGCAACAAAGACGTCTGCCAGGGACTTCGCTCCCTTGTAGAGAGTCTTGGCGTTGCAGGTGGTGGGGAAGGTGGTCGGGATATAGTCAGAGTAGTCCAGCGGGCCGTCGGGATTGAAGAGCGCGGCCAAGGTGATGTCTGGCTGATACCACAAGTGGGCAGCGGTGAGGAAGGCGATACCCATGGAAGCGGCGGAGCTGAGACTGGTCAAAGCCTTGCCGGCTTCCCCGGCCAGATTGGCAGGGGGGACTACCGAGACGACGCACGGCATGGCGAATTCCGGGGCATAGTAGGGAGCGTAGCGGTCGACAAATAGCGCGGCGTGCCCGCCCTGTGATGCTCCCCAGGCGGCGAGACGTCCGTCGAAGGCCGGAAGGTCATGGTCAACCACCAGCATATCGCGCAGCTTCAGGGCTGCCCGTACCGCATCCAGGGAGGCCAGTGCAGTGGGCTCGCCAACGAGGTAGGGGTGGAACTGGTCATCGCAGGGATCGCCAAAGCCGCACAGGCCGAGGAAATCAGGGGCCACTGCGATGAACCCTGACGATGCTGGCAGCACCGCGGCGGCTGCCCCTTCGAGGCCTAAGGAGGGAGCGCATTTGTCGGCGTAACCGGTGGTGCCGTGGAGGAAGAGGGCGGCGGGAACTTCCATGGTTTGCGGGGAATCGGGTGCTGTCAGATCGGGAAAGCCGACCATGGCAGTGGCCTCCCGGAGTTCGCCGCGGTCCTGGGTCGTGTAGCGCAGCTTGAAGACTCTGGGGGTGTAGGTGAGGGGGAGGCCCAGGGCGTAACCGTATTGGGCGATTAACTCCTCGATGAGTACTGGTGGCAGATGGTAGAGAAGTTGTTCTTCGTAGGCCACAACCTCTCCCACTGCGTCTGCTGGTAGCCAGTCGTATGGGGCCATGCCGCATGGGGGCGAAGGTTGGGGTGGGGCGGGCTCGACTATCTCCTCGACCAGATCCACCTCATCCAGCAGTTCCTCGGTCGTTACTTCCGGCCACCAGAGATCCGCGGATGCAGTCGAATCGGAGAGGTCGTCGGCCAGGTCCTGCAATTGGGTGGTGTCAACGTCCCCTAGGGTGTCGGGCGAGACGAAGATATCTTCTGGCATTGCCAGATCCGAGGTGATGAGCTCCTGGCCGGTGCCATCGATGGGTATTGCGGTGCCATCTTCACTCCCCGGAACGTCGCTGGTGCGGGTTTCGGCGCGGGAATCGTTCAGGATGTCTGACGTGGCCAGTGAGTCCGTTGGGTAGTTTGTATCGTCCGGTGTGCCAGCGGTGCCAGTGCATGCGGAAGCCATGAAAACCGCCAGAACAATCCTGTGTTTCGCAAATAGCATCACCCCTCCGACCCTGCCGTGCGCCAA
>CALGBT010000745.1 GCA_937884235.1 uncultured Pseudomonadota bacterium | reverse complement strand
TCATTCTGACAGCAAGAACTGGCGAACGTATTCGCCACTTGAAGGTTGTTGGCAACCTGGACTCATACAACCAGTGTATGGCCGAGACCAACGACACTGATGGCGGCGAGTGCGATTATGAAACTAATCCGCGCCTAGATTGTAGTCAGATGAAGAACTTCCCATTCGCATTATGCGAACTGGTGGAGTTTGATGTAGGGGCAGATTACTATCACGAACATCTCTGGATCGACGAGGTTGACTGGCGGCTATCCTTTTTCGGAGAATTGGAACTCAGTGGGGCTCTTCATCGCCGTTCACCTTCAGGGTGCTGGCTATTCGTCAACGGGAGTCCCAGAGGCCCAGCATCCCCCCCGGCCGAGTTGCATGACCTTCAATTGATAGAGTGGCTCTGAAGCCAAGCATATTCCTGGGCCACCAGGAGCCACCAGGCCGCCTTCAGCAGCAAGGACCTTGGCCTCCAACGGCAACGGCAACAGCAACGGCAACGGCAACGGCAACCACGGCAACGGCAAAGGCAACAGAGAAGCCCACACGATGGAGTACATTTCTTCGATGGGGTCGGCGGTAAGTTCTTGCTTTGTGACGGTCGGAACTGTGAAACTCAAGAATATGAGAGACATAGCTCTTCAGAAATGGTCAAGGCTTTCGGGACATCGTTATAGGCTTCCGACCCGCCTTTGCTTTCCAGCACAATCCATCAAGTAACAATGGAGGCGTCATGCAACACAGATGGCTATCATTCATTTGTCGGTTCTCCGGTGTAGGATTGCTGTCGTCGCTCGGCTTGCTGAGTTCGGTCCAGTGCATCCCGCCCGCCGTTTCAGCAGTACCCGAGGTCAAGATAGTCGGTGTGACCCAATCGAGTTCCTTCGAGAAAGTGGGGGACACAGAGTACATTTGGCTGGTCCGCAACGTCGATAGAGTCACATTCTACTCGGACGGTAGCCAGACCCCTGAGAAGCAACAGGAGCTTCTTCTCTGCCAGTCTTCCGATGGAACCATGGGCAAATGCTCACCGGTGCACATCACATGCGGTAACCCAGGAGTTCAGTGTCACGAGCGCGCCCCTCACGCTTCGGAACGAACCACACCGAAGGCCAGCAAACCCAGACCTGCGTCGAAGAGAACTGGCACTGCCAAGGCACAACCTCCAAATGAGGAAGACGCCGTCTATTGGCAGACGAAATGCAATAACTTGGTTGTGACGAATGAGAGCGTGGGCGGGTTTGCTGAGAAGAAGAAGCTGATGGGGGTCTGCCTGAAGAGGTGTAAGCGGGGATCGTCCTTAAGGCTTATGTCCTGCCTGCGAGAAGCTAACACCGAGGAGGATTACGAGAAATGCGGAGAGCTTCTGTGACCTTGTCCACTGCTTGCTGCCAGGAAGGTTGACCCTTTGGCGGACCAATGGGGCACAAAAGATAGCGTCTACAGAAACCCCTCCGGAATGAACCTCCACCACCAGACCCTCATCATCCCCGAACTCGCCCGGCTCGAATCCCTCGGCTACGTCGGCCTGCTCGGTTGCAAGTATGTCTCCCCGGAACTGACCACCCCGGACAGTGAGACAGGATGCCCGGTTCGGGCCATCAACGTAGCACCGGCCAAAGGTTGGGCCATCGTCGCATGGGGTCCACCGGGGGGCGAGGAGAAGTTCAAGT